>JAGCUO010000045.1 GCA_017962825.1 Lachnospiraceae bacterium
GGCTCAAACCGGATGTTCCGAATGCTGCACCGTCTTCAGCCATTGACGGATTAAAAAGCATCAAAAACCGCGAAAAGGCAGGAATAAGATGCTTTTTGGGCCGGGCAAGAAAGAAAAAAGCATCAAATCTCGTGAAAAAGCAGAAATAAGATGCATTTGGTGCTTGGCAAGTAAGAAAAAAGCATCAAATCCTGAAAGAAAGCCGGAAATAGATGCTTTCAGTCTGATTCAGACGAATGCGTCAGGGGGCATGCGGAGAACATTGGTTTAAGGATATAACTATGGGTGATATCAGGGGATCGGCTGATAAGGTATCTTGCTAAAAGGATAAGCAGGCATTATATATGAATGAACATGATCAGAAAAATATGAAGCGGTTCATGGAGTTAGCCGAGAGGGCAAGGCAAAACGGGATATATACTTACTCCGGCTTTCATTCGGTGAGAACGGCCGGTCTGGCTTACGAAGTGGCGGATGAGCATGAACTCAGGATGTGGGGTGGAACACAGGACTGCGAACGAGTGGTTACTCGTTTTGGAGATCCGCATGAGATGGCTTATGATGAGCCGTTCCCGATCCGGATCCTGTATGTCCGGCCAAAGAATGAAAAGTTTGCGGATAAGCTGACTCACAGGGATTATCTTGGGGCGATATTAAATCTTGGGATAGAACGTGATGTTATCGGTGATATCATTGTCGCGGATCAGGCGGCCTATTTTTTTGTGCTGGAGGAAATGGCAGATTATATATGCTCGGAGCTTGATCGAATAAAGCATACGGCGGTAGTTTGCTGCATTACGGATGAAGTGCCGGTAGACTGTCTTCCGAAGCTGTGTGAGGAAAATATAACCGTATCATCACCCAGACTGGATGCGATCATCGCCAAGGTTTACCACATCTCTCGAAGTGAGGCTTTGAAACTCTTTGTGTCGGAAAAGATAACACTGAACGGAAGGCTGTGCAGGAATCCGGAGATATTACTCAAGGACAATAGCAAGATCTCGGTGAGAGGTTACGGCAAGCTTGAATATCGGGGTGAAGAGCATGCTACCAAAAAAGGGAAAACAGGAATAACCATATGGCGTTATGTATAGGATTCCATAAGCAGATGGTTTCCTATGCGGTATGAAAAAGCGGTCTCCGGAGGAGGCCGCTTTTTCATAGGATTATTAGAAATTCAGGAGGGAAAATTTATTTCTTAACATGAAATGCATTCATCTGAGGATATACGGCAGATGCACCGAGCTGCTCTTCAATACGGAGAAGCTGATTGTACTTGGCAACTCTTTCACTTCTGCTGGGTGCACCGGTCTTGATCTGGCAGGTGTTGAGAGCAACTGCAAGATCTGCGATTGTGGTATCTGCGGTCTCGCCTGAGCGGTGAGAGGAGATAGCGGTATATCCTGCGTTGTGAGCCATCTTGATAGCTTCAAGAGTCTCTGATACCGAACCAATCTGATTAAGCTTGATAAGGATTGAGTTTCCTGCTCCAAGCTGAATTCCCTTGGCAAGTCTTTCGGTATTTGTGACGAAGAGATCGTCACCTACGAGCTGAACCTTGTGACCGATCTTAGCGGTCATTCTCTGCCAGCCTTCCCAGTCCTCTTCATCAAGGCCGTCCTCGATGGAGATGATGGGATACTTGTCTACGAGGCTTTCCCAATGAGCAATGAGTTCGTCTGAGGTAAATTCTTTGCCTGACTTAGGCTGCTTGTAGAAACCTTTTCCCTTTTCGCTCTTCCACTCGGAAGATGCTGCGTCCATAGCGATCATGAAATCTTTGCCGGGCTCAAATCCGGCTTTCTTGATAGCTTCGAGGATCTTCTCGATTGCTTCCTCGTCACTCTTTAACTGATTGGGAGCAAATCCACCTTCATCGCCTACAGCTGTAACATCGCCCATATCCTTGATAAGAGCTTTAAGAGCATGGAAGACTTCCGCACACCAGCGAAGAGCTTCTCTAAAGGAAGGAGCACCTACGGGCATGATCATGAATTCCTGTGTATCGACAGCACTGTCAGCATGAGCTCCGCCGTTTAAGATATTCATCATGGGGACGGGAAGTCTGTTTCCGTTTACGCCGCCTAAGAATCTGTAAAGAGGAATATCGAGGGACTTTGCTGCTGCACGCGCTGTTGCGATAGAAACAGCAAGGATCGCATTTGCTCCGAGATTTGATTGATCCTTGGTGCCGTCAGCCTTTATCATAGCGGCATCAACGGCATATGTATCGGATGCATCCATTCCCAATATTGCATCCTTTATCTTGGTATTGATATTATCGACAGCCTTGGTAACACCCTTTCCGAGATATCTTGACTTGTCACCGTCTCTGAGCTCAAGAGCCTCGAACTCACCGGTTGATGCACCGCTGGGTGCACATCCTGTAGCGACTGTTCCGTCTGCGAGAGTGATCTCTGCTTCAACGGTGGGGTTTCCTCTGGAATCAAGTATTTCTCTGCCGTATACTTCTACGATTTCCAAATAATCTTTCATGGCATTCCTCCTGATAACATTGAATTCCTCTCCCTTTATACCGTCATAGGTACGGACAAAAGGAGAGGAACCAAACATGATTTATTCGTTGGTTAGAGAAGACTAACCAATGAGAATATTATCATACATGATTTGGATGTGTCAATATTAATAAACCCTGTTTTAGCGGGAATCCTGCGGGATTAAATGGATTCTTAAGAATTATTTACTTGACCTTCTCATGAAAACGGTTGTATCATCGCTACTGTTGTTCGCCTAATGGGCGTACGATAGTATTATTTTTTTTGAGGAGAAAAAATATTATGAAAAAAAGAACTATTGCAACATTACTTTCACTTGTTATGGCATTCAGCCTTACTGCTTGTGCAGGCGGATCCGATAACAACAACACCGATACTCAGGATGTAGTTGTTGAAGAGGACGCAGAGGTTGAAGCAGAGGACGCTGAGGCAGAAGATGCCGAGGCTGAGGATGCAGACGCAGAAGACGCTGAGGATGCTGATGCTGAGGACACCGATGCAGAGGATGCTGATGCTGCAGCTATCTTCGGTACCGTCGACGGAGATGTTTACACCAACGATTTCTTCGGAATCGAAGTTAATGCTATCGAGGGATATGCATTCGCTGATGACGAGACCATCGAGCAGCTCGGATACATGACCAGCGAGATGATCGCAGAGGGTGACTCACTTTATACCGATGCTATCAGCAATGCACTTGAGTCCGGAGAGACCGTTATTGATTTCTATCTTACCGATGAAGATTTCATGAACTCTCTCAATCTCACTTTATCAAGCACCGACAGCAGACTTACTCAGGATGATGCTGCAGATATGATCGATGCTACCATTCCTTTCCTTGCTCAGACCTATGAGTCAATGGGTGCTTCCGATGTAAATTGTGAGCGTTCCACCGTTGTTTTCCTTGGCGAGGATGTTCCTTGCATCCGTACTTCAGGAGTATTCGAAGTACAGGGAACCACCATTGATCTCGATGTTGTTCAGGTTATTCTCGTAAAGGACGGATATACCGCAACCATTACCGCAACCACTTACATGGATGACGAGACCGGATCACTTCTTGATACCGTAACCGTTCTTGAGTAATAAAAGAATAGGTTTATTACAAAAGCGGGGCTTTATAGCCCCGCTTTTTTTATGTGTGAGATACTATTTGATCACCAGTTCTACCGGACAGTGATCGGAACCCATTATATCCGTATGGATGTCTGCGCTTACCAGGCGGTCCTTAAGTTTTTCGGATGCCACAAAGTAGTCTATACGCCATCCCGCATTGTTTTCTCTTGAGTGGAACATATATGACCACCAGGAGTAGATCTCTTTTCTGTCGGGATAAAAATATCTGAATGTATCTATGTAGCCGCTTTCAAGGACATGTCCGAAGGCGGCTCTTTCTTCGTCGGAAAAGCCTGCGTTGTGGTGGTTGGATGAGGGATTCTTAAGGTCTATCTCGTTATGAGCTACGTTTAAATCTCCGCAGTAGATGACCGGTTTTTTCTTTTCCAGTTTAAGGATATAGGAAAGGAAAGCCTCCTCCCATTTCATTCTGTAATCAAGACGGGCGAGCTCTCTCTGAGAGTTGGGCACGTAAACGGTTATAAAATAAAGATCATCGAATTCGGCGGTTATGACACGACCTTCGTGGTCATGTTCCTCAACTCCGATTCCGTAAGTGACGCTCAGGGGTTCTTTTTTCGTAAAGATAGCGGTTCCGGAATATCCTTTTTTCTCTGCGTAATTCCAGTACTGGTGATATCCGGGAAGATCAAGGGAAAACTGACCCTCGGAGAGTTTGGTCTCCTGAAGGCAGAATATATCCGCATCAAGTTTTTTGAAGGAGTCTTCAAAGCCTTTTCCCGCACAGGCTCTGAGTCCGTTCACATTCCATGAGATGAATTTCATATCTCTTTTCCTTTCGGTGATAATTTCGATAATTATATCATTTATGACAGAGTTTTGCCCATAACATCGCTTTGTTAGTTATGACTAACCAAGCATACTTTAATCTGTACAAAATGACTGAAAAAATGTATAATTTTTACTCAGATGCGTGATTTTATAAGTAGTTCAGAAAGATCTATGATGAATCATTCACATTCTATTAAGGAGGCTACTACATGATTTATTCAACAGAAGTAAAAGCGATGTGTCCTGTACATCAGGGCGTTCATCACGGCGCTGCACCCATTCCTGAAGAAGCAAAATGGGTAAAGGCTAAAGAAGTTAAGGACATCTCCGGATACACTCACGGTATCGGCTGGTGTGCTCCTCAGCAGGGATGCTGCAAGCTTTCCCTCAATGTTAAGGACGGAATCATTCAGGAAGCTCTTGTTGAGACCATCGGCTGCTCAGGTATGACTCATTCCGCAGCTATGGCATCCGAGATCCTTCCCGGACTTACTGTTCTTGAGGCTCTTAACACCGA
>JAGCUO010000046.1 GCA_017962825.1 Lachnospiraceae bacterium
GAAAACAGTCCTGTTTTATCGATCGCATCCAGCATCACAGCTTTTTTGAAATTGGAAGCGAAATGACAGGCATCCTTCGGATCGATCACGTGAAGCGCTTCCTCCAATCCGATGCCAAAGAAATCGGAGCCGACTCTTTCAGATACAATATCCGAAAAATCCTGTGAAGCATCATACAGATAATAATCGTCCGTAAGCAGGTCGACTGTGTAGAAGGCAATGTATGATCCCGACAATGCCTTGATCCTGGAAAAGACAGCCAATTCTTCCTCTGCACGCATCATTTCCTGATGCTCCCGGACCTCCGCATCCACATCATTGATCCCTATGATCAGATGCTTCTTATCCTCTGTCAATACAGCCTTCAGATTTACATATAAAGGTTCTCCGTTCAGAAGATATCTGTAAATAGTGGTAAAACATCCATCTTTTTCAATTTCGGCAAGGATCGTTTCCTTGTTGAATGAGGCGATAAATCTTTCCTGATCATCCATATGCAGCATTTTTAACGCATCTTTTCTGCTGTTTTCAAAGAAATGATCACCGTTTCGCTCAACAGACATTTCCTGTCTGTTCTGGTCAGGCATAAATTCGGCGTATTCCCCGGTATCAAGATCAACGTAATAAAGATTCAGATAATCGACCGAAAGAGCCTGTGCAATATTTCCGAAAGAAATCGCTTCGATGCCTTTCTTTTTTTCTTTGACATCAAGCAGCATAAAAGCCACTGCCCTTTTTCCGGTAACGGAATTGACCGCAACTCTTCTGAACAGCATATTTGCTTTGTAATCCTTATCAAGAGAACGATCTTCTATGATCTGACCGCCGTTCTCCGCACAACTCATCATAAGATCAAGAAAGCTATCCTTATGCTCACCATTCAATGTTTCAAAAGGTATTTTGGCATATATATCATTTGTCCTGAATATATTTGCAGCCGTCTTCTGATATGACCGGTTGCATCTGATGATCGAAATTTCCTTATCAGTGACTTCATATATGGCAATAGGTACGCTATTGAAGTAATCACTCTGGCTATCGTCACTGGAAGCCGCGGCAAAATTGTAAATGTTGAAGCGGCCTATAGCAGCAAAATAATCAGATTCCATAGGATTCTCAAATCCTATCTGTGTTCCGGCTTCATATCTCTCCAGGATCTTATCAACAGACAGAGGTTTACTGAAATAATATCCCTGCATCTTGGTCGCACCGGCTTCTTTCAAAAACCGTACCTGTTCCTCTGTCTCAACACCTTCAACCACAACTTCCATGTTAAGATTAAGAGCCATGTTTATCAGTTCGCTGATGATGATCCGGCTCTTCCGGGTCTTATCAAAGCTTCTCATAAAAGTCATGTCCAGCTTGATGGTACTGAATCTTATCTGCTGAAGGATATCAGGCGAAGAATAGCCCGTGCCATAGTCATCCATCCATACCGAAAAGCCCAGGTCATTAAACTTATCTACCTGACTGCTGAGATATTCGATATTTTCTCCTACCGCACTTTCCGTTATCTCTATCGTGATCTTGTCACGTCCGACACCGGAATCATCAACGCGTCTTCTTATCTCTTCAACAACGTCACACTTGTCGAAATCATTGCGCGATATGTTTATGGAACAGGGAACAATATGAAAACCTTTCTCTTTGAAAAGTTTCATTCTCTCGAGGATCTGCTCAAGTATATAAAGGTCCAGTTTATACAGAAGTTTTGATTCTTCAAGTACGGGAATGAAATCAGCCGGTGACAGAAATCCCATATTGGGATCTATCCACCTTGCAAGAGCCTCTTCATCACATACCCTTTCATTAACCGATCTGACAATGGGCTGGTAATACACCTGTATCCATTTTTCATTTATTGCCGTATCAAGGTTTTCAATTATATATTGACGAAGCTGTGCGGTTTTAAGAAGGTTTTCGCTGTAATATGCAAAAGACGATTCCACAATATCTCTCTTGGAATCACATGCCATCTTAGCCCTGTCACAAGCAATGCCGACAGGAACGGTCTCTCCTTCTTTTTTATATATTCCCGTTCTTATACACAGGCTTTTTCCGTCATTTAGATTTTTGTTTTCCTCGAAAATCTCGTACAAAACCTGTTCAAGACCTTTATCGCTTGTAACCGCAACAAAATGATCTCCTGAAAGTCTGGAGCAGTTAATGTTGGAAAAATGGGATGAAAGAATCCTTGAAAGTCCGACTATAAGCTTATCACCCTCGGCAAACCCGTACCGAAGGTTATAGTTTTTCATATCATTGAAATCAAAATACAGAAGAACGGGAGTCTCTCCTCTGTTCAGGATATCGTCCCGGGCCTTATCGGCCAGTTTGAAGAAATAATTTATATTGGGGAGCCCCGTCATGGAGTCATAACCCAGATCCTGAATGCTTCCCTGCTTTAACAGCAGGTGTTCCATAGCCTGCTCGAACATACCCTTGTTTTCATCGCTGTATGGGCCTTCATCAGAATACCAGACGACCGCAAGCCTCTCTCCGGTAGGAGCATTTACATGCTTTCCCCTGGCATGGAGGATATGATATCCGTCGGGTGTCATTGTGCGGTATATGATATTCAGATCACTTTTTCCGGTTGCAAACTCTATAACCGCGTTCCCGAGCCTCGCAATATCATCGGGATGATCATTATCATAAATATGGTTTTCCATACGTTCGTATGCAGTCTTTCTGTCAACACCCACGATATCCAGGAAACCATCGGTTAATAGATGAGTCACAACCCTGTCGTCGAGAAACTGAAAAATCGCAAACGGAACACAGCTGCTCTCAAGGAGCGCTTTGGCATTTTCATCAAATACGTATTTTTCCAATTTTATCCCCTCATATTACAACATATATACAATCGAAAAATGCGCATAGTAATTCACTTAATATATTTATATCACGAAAAGAACATCTTTTCATCTCCTTCCCACTCCGAAGCCGGCGCAACAAAAAAGTCCCGCAGACATATATCCTGCGGGACAGATTTTCGGTTTATGTAATGGAAGACGGGATTATACGATTCCCTGAGCCTTCATAGCGTCAGCAACCTTAAGGAAGCCTGCGATGTTGGCACCTGCAACATAGTCACCCTCAAGACCGTACTTCTTGGAAGCATCGTCAAGATTGTGGAAGATGTTGATCATGATGTTCTTGAGCTTAGCATCAACCTCTTCGAAGGTCCAGCTGAGTCTCTCGGAGTTCTGGCTCATCTCAAGAGCGGAAGTAGCTACGCCGCCTGCGTTTGCAGCCTTGCCGGGAACGAAGTAAACCTTGTTCTCCTGGAAGTACTTGGTAGCATCGAGAGTGGTAGGCATGTTAGCGCCCTCACAAACAGCGATCACGCCGTTAGCAACAAGCTTCTTGGCATCCTCGAGGTTAAGCTCGTTCTGGGTTGCGCAAGGAAGAGCGATGTCAACCTTGATCTCCCACTGATTGGTTCCCTCGGTAGCCTTGTCATGATACTGAGCTGAAGGTCTC
>JAGCUO010000047.1 GCA_017962825.1 Lachnospiraceae bacterium
AATTTAAAGCATCACTTTAAAAATTTAAGTTCTGAGTTGATATTATCACTTGATTTTAAAGCGTGTCAAGAAAAAATTAAAGTTTTACTTTAAAACTTGCTCGGATATTATTTTGCACAATTGCTCAGAACACATATCATTCCTGGAATTTCGCCTTGTAAAGCAGTTATTTCAGCCGTTTACACAGATGATTTTCAGCAGTTTTTATGCTTGTATTCGGAGAAATATAAAGGTTATAGTTCTGACACTCTAATGATCTTTTCTTGAAATCATTGACACCATATATGGTGTCATTCTATTATTTGATTGGAGGTAATAAATGTCTCAGTTTGACAAGTTGCTTCTGCGGATCTATATGCTCGATAAGAATCTGCGTTTTGATGAATTGAAGAAAGTTCTTGAACATTATGGCTATGTCATGAAAGGCTCATCTTCCGGAGGCAGCCATAAAACATTCAGAAAACCGGGGTGTCCATTGATCACCATACCTCAGCATGATCCTATTAAGGCGGTATATGTTGAGATGATAAAAGAGATCGTGGAACGCGAGGAGGAAAATAATGAAGAAAAAGAAAAGCGTTGAATATTATATGTCGCTTCCGTATCGCATGGAAATATATCCTGATGTAGTGGAGGGCGGATTTACCGCTGCGTATCCGGACCTTCCCGGATGCCTTACCTGTGCCGAAAATATAGAAGATCTTATTAAGAATGCAAATGATGCAAAAAGAGAATGGATCACTGCTTCTCTAGAAGAAGGGTGCGAGATAGCCGAGCCTGAACCTGTAACGGATCTGTCGGAGTATTCTGGTCAGTTTAAACTCAGAATGCCTAAAACACTTCACAGATCGCTGGTTCTCAATGCAAAGAAAGAGGGTATAAGTATGAATCAATATTGCATATATCTTCTTTCAAAGAACAATCCCACTACATATTCTTACTGATATAAAAACGCCTCTCCCGTCTGCGTACGGGAGAGGCTTGACTCAGTATTATTGGCAGATTTAAAGATTTTTTTCTCCCCACTTCTTAAGATCGAGGAGTATGGGAATAAGCGTCTTTGATTGCTTAAAATTTATAAGAGTTTATTCGAAAACGTATCTTATGTCTTCTTTTCCGCTGATCATTGAGACGGGCCACATGGATGTGCTGTTTTCGGTCTCTGCATAGATTATGATGGAAGAGCCGGCTTCGGGAACGGTGAGACTGTAACAGTGCATCTGACCCTTCTCCAGTATGGGGCCTTCACTGCTTCCGAGATTTACGAATGTATTATCCTGCAGCGCAACGACATATACATAATCAAGTCCGTAAACGCCGTCTATGGTTTCGGGCATATAGAAAATCCACGATTCATCCTCAGGAGGGTTTACCATGATGAACATCTGGGAGCCCTGAGGTGCATAGCTTATGAATTCATTCCATGTATCCGCACAGGGGTGGTGTCTGTAATCAGCCAGTGCATATATGGGATCGTTGAGGTTAAAGGGTCTGTCGATGGATTCTGTGACAGTATCTCTGTATTTATCATCCTTCCAGTAAGAGATGACGAGTTCATTATTATTCAGTCCCGCAAAAGAAAGATCGCTTATCTCGTAGCCTTCCACCGATGCGACGGGATATCCTTCGTAGTTGTAGACGGTGTCCATATATGTATAGTAGGAATCCCATACGTGATCGCCGTGAAGGAAATTACAGCCGGAGAATGTCTTTTCGGGCCAAGAGGTTCGCATGTTGAATACCATGTAGGTATTTGCGTGGGGGTTCTGATCCAGTCTCATTATGAGATACTCTCCGAAGATCTCATAGTCGAGGATCACGGTATTACTGATGCCGTAGTCGCTGAGGGAAAAGGTGCTGTGGTTTATGGTGAAATTCTCTCCGTCGCACTTTATATCCTGATCGAGCGAATAGAGCTCATATATGCCGTATTCACCGCGGTCTGCCTCGACCATTTTGGTGATATTGCCGTCCGATACGGTAACTTCATAAACGGTTAACGGATAGTTTCTTGAAAAATCTTTTGTGGAGACAATGCCGCTGAGATCCGCATTCGGAGAAATGCTGTACCATACAGCTCCGGGATATTTTCTTCCGTCGAAGTATGCGGCCATGTATTTAAAGTCAGTGTATTCCTTGTATGCTTCGAACGCTACGTCATCCATTCTCTGAAGACAGACGGAATCGGAAGCCGATTCATAGGCGAAGGCATAGAATACGCTGTCCTTTTCGGTTTCCTCAATATAGTTGACGTCATTTTCCCTGGTTAAGACCCAGTTAAATTCAAAGTCGTATTCATATGTGTACGGACTTCTGAATACTTCATATGCAATGCTCGATCCGCCGTTACCGAGCTCCTCAAGATACATATAATCCCTGCCGGCACTCTGTGCGATCCTGAAATAACCGGACGTGGAATCTTCATCTTTCCAGCATCCGAATGTATCTTCAAGCCCGGTGAGGGTGATGTCGTAAGCACTCATTCCCTCGAGCTTTTTGTCGAACGGCTCCTTAAACATTATGCTTCCGGTAACGGTAACATCAGTGTGAAGATAGGTATAACGGACTGAACCGTCCTTATCGATAGCAAGCGTTGCATAGACCTCGCCTGTTTTGCGGTCGGTCATGTCCCATGTACCCTGGACGAATTTAAGGATGGATTTGTTCGAAGAGTAATCCACCTCCGTCGGAGCATACATGAGTGGCTCTTCTTCGGGCTCGTCATCGTCCCTGTCATCATCATCTTCTTCGTCTTCTTCGCTATCGGTGTCATCATCGACCACAGATACATTTGTTGATCCGCATGCACTGAGGACGAGCGTGAACAAGGCGCCGAGTATCATCAGCTTCTTTAACAATTTGTTTTTCATAGCTTTTCTCCCTGCATAACAAAAACGACATGTTCATTATACAGTAAATCCACAGAGAATAAGTTAAATTAATTAAATCTTAAACTGAGGTGAAACAGGGGGACGGTTCTCTATAGATGAAGTATCATCGTCGCTATCCTGAAGTATGCAAGAAGCGAGAGAGCGTCGACTATGGTCGTGATGAAGGGGCTCGCCATGACCGCAGGGTCGAATCCCAGACGCTTTGCACCGACTGGCAGCATGCATCCGATCAGCATTGCCATAAGCACCGCTGCGACAAGAGTAAGGCAGATGGTTAAGGCAACGGGGAGTGCGAGACGGTCAAATACAAGGAGCTTTACCAGATTAGCCGCAGCAAGTGTCAGGCCGCAGAAGACCGCAACACGTATTTCTTTCCATATGACACCGGGCACATCACTGTACTCGATCTCTCCGAGTGACAGTCCACGGATGACGGTAACCGATGCCTGTCCTCCGGCATTACCTCCGGTATCCATCAGCATGGGGATGTAGGCTACGAGAACCGCACAAACGCTCAGTGCATCTTCGAAGGATTTGATGATCGCACCGGTAAATGTTGCGCTCACCATGAGAAGGAGCAGCCAGGGGATCCTCTTTTTATATGTCTCGAGAACACCGGTCTTCATGTAGGCTTTGTCGGAGGGCACGATAGCTGCCATCTTTTCCATGTCCTCGGTAGCCTCTTCTTCCATGATGTCCACGATATCGTCGACCGTGATGATTCCGACAAGACGGTTTTCGTTATCCACGACGGGCATTGTGGTAAAGTCGTACTTTTTGAACTGTCTTGCAACTTCCTCCTGGTCCATCAGCGTGTTGAGTGCAATGACGTTTTCATGCATGATATCGCCGATGACCTCGTTATCCTTGGATAAAAGGAGATAACGGAGAGCAACTGTTCCGAGCAGGTGGCGTCCACTGTCGAGTACGTAGCAGACATTGATGGTCTCGGAATCAACGCCCACTTTGCGGATGCGTTCGATCGCTTCCTTTACGGTGGAGCTTTCCTTCAGGTCGACATACTCCACTGTCATTATGCTTCCCGCACTGTCTTCGGGATAGCGCAGAAGGTGGTTGATCTCACGGCGTGTGTCGGCATTCGCATTTGCAAGGATACGTTTTACGATATTGGCGGGCATTTCCTCCATAAGGTCTGCAGCATCATCGGCCATCAGGTTATCGATAATGCCGGCAGCTTCCTTATCGGACATCGACTTGATTATCCTCTGCTGGATATCCGAATCAAGGTACGAGAAAACGTCCGCAGCCTGATCCTTGGTCAGTATGCGGAAAAGCTTAAGCATATGCTCTTCACTGAGGCCTTCCATCCATGCGGCGATATCCGCATCGTTGTGTTCTGACAGACTCTCACGGAGCTTCGCATACTCTTTCTTTTCCAGGAGAGTAAGAAGCTCATCAAAGATATTCAATTCTTCCATCGTGCAACCTCCGTGATGACGGCAAAGCCCGCCCCACGATCCGGATGCATCTTAAATAAGGGAAGCCGGGTGGTGAGGCAGATCTGCCGTGATCATATAATACGTACTTCGGGGAACAGAGTCTGTACTTCGACTGTCACCTGTCATATGATCACCACCCTTCTTTAGAGTTTAGGAAAGATTATCGATTTCCGTTTTCATTCTATTCACGGAGCCCGTAAAAGTCAATAGTTTATGGACATTATCTTAGGCCCGGGCCCATGTCAAAAAATGGTCTTTTTATGACTAAAATTTCGGTGAAATAACTCATTAGGGCGTATAAAATC
>JAGCUO010000048.1 GCA_017962825.1 Lachnospiraceae bacterium
TTCTCTTATTCAGAACTACGCTCTGAAGGAGGATAAAGAAACAGAGCATTCCGCGGGTTGTAATACTCTGCCACCAGGGATCGTTAAGTCCGCTGGAGACAACTATCTTCTTGATGGTGGTGAGCGTCATGGTTCCGAAAAGCGTTCCGATAACGTTACCCACACCGCCCGTAAGAAGGGTTCCGCCGATGATGGAAGATGCTATGGCATTCATTTCCATTCCCGCAGCGTTCGTTGCATTTCCCGCTCCCGTATGCATCATAAATACATAACCTGATATTCCGCTCAAGATTCCGCTGAGTACATAACTCATAAAGCGGGTTCTTTTAACGTTGATACCGAGCATAAGCGCGCTGGTCTGGTTTCCGCCGATGGCATAGAAGTTACGACCGAGGCGTACATACTTGAGAAGTATGAATATGACTAATACGCAAAGCAGTGCAACCACTACACCAAGCTCCATTCTGGCCGGAACGAAATTACCGTTCTTGGCGGTATATCCCAGAGCATTTATTTCTATCTTGATACTGCGAAGCTGTGCAAAACCTTCGTGTTCTACTTTCTGAGGATTGACGGAAAGTATTGTGGTCATGCCCCTTGCAAAGAACATTCCCGCAAGAGTTACGATAAAGGGCTGGATCTCAAGATAGCTGATGAGGAATCCGTGTACCACTCCGAATGCAAGTCCGATACCGAGAGCAAGAAGGATGGATCCTATGATGCTTCCGCCCCTATTCAGATACAGTACGCAGCTCATTACTACAAGCGAAGTCACGGCACCGACACTAATGTCAATTCCCGCACCGATCATTACGATGGTTAGTCCGCAGGATACAATGATAAGTGAAGCATTATCATTGAGCATGTCAAAGACCTGCTGGGGATGTAAGAAACCACCCTTCAAAAATCCCATTGCCAAAAGGTACATCACCACGAAGATCACTATGGTGATGCCCATCAAAAGCTGGGCATCGGTAAGCGGTTCTCTTTTTAAAGTCTTATTGTTCTTCATGATCATGCCGCTCCTTTCATGACTTTTCCGGATCTGTTTTCAAGAAACTTCGACATGAACTTTCCGAATTTCTGTTTTACGACAGGCGAGCCTATTACTACCAGAAGGATGATGACTATCGCCTTGTATGCCTTTACGTCTGTTGAAGAAACCTTCATTGCATAAAGGGTGATGGTAAGCGTCTGGATGACATACGCACCGATGATACTTCCGCCGATCTTGAACTTTCCGCCGCCCAGATTGTTTCCTCCGATGGCAACCGCAAGAATGGTATCCATTTCCACGTCAAGCAGAAGTGTCTCATGATTGATAAGTCCCAGACGGCTGACGCCTATGCTGCCTGCTACGGCTACACATACACCAAGGATGATAAATGTTAAGAGCTTGATGAATGTGGAATTGATTCCGTTTAATCTTGCCGCACTTCCGTTTATTCCTACGGACTGGGTAAACAGTTCAAGGGAAGTGAATTTAAAGAGCAGTTTGAAAACTATGGCCATGGCTATAACTATGAGCACCGGCGTTGGAACCGGTATACCGGGAATGAAACTTCCTATGGCAGTTATAATAGGGCTGTTGACCGTGGGTGTTGCACCGCCGTTTATCCAGTACGCTATGGATCTTCCGCAGGTATACAGGATAAGTGTTGCGATCATCGGCTGTATCTTAAATATTGCAACAAGTGTTCCGTTGAATGAACCGAAGATCATTGCAACGATACATGCACAGATAAAAGCAAGAAGTACCTTACCGCCTCCGATCTGCGGAGATGACTTGAGTATCTTTACAAATACACTTCCCGCAATGGCTGCAGCAGCACCTACACTGATATCCTGTCCGCCGCAGGCTGCGGTTACCAATGTCATGCCCATTGCAAGTATTGCCAGTTCACTGGCACCGTTTATGATAGTGATGAGGTTTCCCGAGAGAACTATATTGCCGTCGTTATTGTGTAATATTCCGACACCGAAGAAAGACGGATCTCTTATAAGATTAAAAATCACCAGCAGTACTATCGCAACCACAGGTATGGTGAGCTGACCGAGACCACCGCTTAAAAATTTCTTTTTAGAATTCGCCATCTTTAGTCTCACCTCCCGCAATGGTCTTCATTACCTGTGTCTGATTAAGATCTGCGCCTTTCAGTTCGCCGACGATATGTCTGTCGCGCATTACGATAAGTCTGCTGCAGGTTCTGAGCATCTCTTCAACTTCAGATGAAATGAATGTTACACTCACACCGTCTTCGGCGAGTTTCAAAACCAGCTTCTGAATCTCCAGCTTTGTTCCCACATCGATTCCTCGTGGAGGCTCATCAAGGATGAGATAATCGGGATGAGTAAGAAGCCATCTTGCAAGAATTACTTTCTGCTGATTTCCGCCGCTCAAAGATCCGACCGGAGTTTCCCGGCTTGCCGTCTTGATATTGAGGACCTTTATATATTCATCCGCAAATGCTTCAGACTCGCTTCTGCTGATGGGTTTAAACAAACCATTCATCACCTGAAGTGCCAGGATTATATTTTCTCTTACACTGAGCTCCGCAATGATACCGTCGCGCTTTCTGTCCTCTGCCAGATATCCGATACCGTTCTTCATTGCATCTATGGGACGGGTTATCTTAACGTTTTTTCCATTTATACGAACATCTCCGCCGTTAACCTTATCGGCACCGAATATCGCTCTTACGCTTTCGCTTCTTCCGGATCCGAGGAGTCCTGTGAATCCGTTGACCTCTCCTTTTCTGATGGAAAAATCAAACGGCATTGCATCTGAGCTCGAAAGTCCTCTTGCTTCGTAGAAAACTTCCTGCTGCTTAACTTCTTTTTCTTCGTTCTCACCAAGATTATTTAATTCATCAAGATCCTTACCGATCATCTTGGCAACAAGTTCTACCTGAGGAAGATCTTCGGTTAAATATTCGCCCACGAGTTCACCGTTTCGGAGAACCGTGATACGGTCGCTTACTTCGTAAACCTGTTCTAGGAAATGTGTGACAAATATGATTCCCACGCCCTGGGCTTTGAGATCTCTCATCAGCTTAAAGAGCATGTTTACTTCTTTGTCATCCAGAGATGAAGTGGGCTCATCCAGAATAAGCACCTTACACTTCATATCCACCGCACGTGCTATTGCAACCATCTGCTGAATCGCAAGCGAACAATCGCCAAGCTGCTGTGTGCTTCTTGCTGGAATGCCGAGTTCCATTAAGATCTCATCCGCTCTCTTTTCATAGCTTCTATGTTTAATCCATGCTCCGTCTTCTCTTCCGATGAACATATTCTCGGCTACCGTAAGATTGGGGCACAGAGTGATTTCCTGATAAACTGTACTGATTCCGTTATTTTGCGCATCCTGCGGAGAGTGAATCGAAATACTTTCACCTTCCACCGTTATCTGTCCGCCGTCCATCTGATAAACACCGGTAAGAACCTTGATAAGGGTTGATTTGCCGGCACCGTTTTCCCCCATAAGTGCATGGATCTCACCTCTTCTCAATGTGAAATCCACCCCGTTCAGTGCGAGAACCCCGGGAAATCTTTTCTCGATATGACTCATCTGCAGCAATACTTCGTTCTGCATATCTTTTCCTCCTAAAAAGCAGCGCAGCCATTACTGCTTTCTACAGCACAGCTGCGCCACCTTATCAGATCATGAAATTATTCGCCAAGGCCGTAAGTGTCGATATCAGCCTGAGTAATGGTAGCAGCATCAAATCCCTTCTCTTCGTTGATGATGATCTTGGAATCGATGGTTCTCTTACCCTGAATGATGTCGCTGATGATCTGTGCCTGGAAAGGAGAACACTGTCCGTCATAGTTCCAGTTGCCTGCAAGGAGCTCTCTGAGTGCCCAACTGTTGCAGTCAAATCCCATTACGATAACTTTGCCGTTTACACCGTGGGTGATACCTGCTTCGTCAAGCGCAGCTACTGCACCCTTTGCCATTCCGTCGTTCTCTGCATAGATTACGTTGAAGTCTTCGTTGCTGTTGATAACGGATTCAACGATCTTCTTAGCCTCTGCCTCGTCCCATGTAGCGGTCTGCTGAACAACAAGGTTCATAGCGCCTGACTGGAACTGAGCATCAAGAGCACCGGTACGTCCGATCTGAGCGTCGGAACCCATAGCACCCTGAATATGTACTACATTGTAAACATCAAGCTTCTGGTCAAGGAGCCACTGAACTGCGGTATCTCCTTCCTTAGCCATGTCAGATACGACTGCTGCCTCATAAAGGCTCTCATCAACATCGATCATACGGTCGAAAAGGAAAACTTTGATTCCTGCTTCCTGAGCCTTGGTAAGAACTTCGTCCCAACCTGTGGTCTCAGCTGCGGAAATAAGAAGATAGTCAACGCCTTCGGTAATGAAGCCCTGAGCTGCCTGAAGCTGCTCATCGTTCTTAAGGCTGTAGAATGTCTTAAGCTCATATCCGTTAGCTTCAGAGAATACAGCTTCCATATCGTTAACGTTTGCTTCACGATAACCTGACTCTGAAGGGGGATTGTTAACAACACCGACCTTGATCAGCTCGCCTGATGAGCTGGCTGCGGTGCCTGCGTTACCTGATGATCCCGAATTTCCCGTGCTTCCGGATCCCGTGTTTGAGCCACAAGCAGTGAGTACAAGCGATAAAGCAAGTACACCGGCCATAGCTAATGCTTTAAACCTTTTCATATTGCATTCCTCCATTTCTCCGCCCTATCGCGGTATGACTTTACGATAGATTACTTTACAGGCGGAGTAAATCGAGGTTCATTTTGACTAGGTTCAAAATAATTTTGAAATTTATGCGATTTTGGAAAAACGGTGGATTTTTATTTTGCGAAGGTTAATTTTGATACTGCGTGCGGTATTCCGAAGGAGTCATACCCACGTTCTTTTTGAAAATATAACTGAAATAGTGAGAGTCGTTATATCCTGACTCTCGTGCTATCTGAGAACTTTTGATATTTGTGGTCTTAAGCATCTCTTTGGCTTTGTTAAGCCTGAGGTAAATAAGATACTCCGTAAATGTCTGACCGGTCTGCTGGGAGAAAACAGTGGAGAATCTGCTGTTACTCATTCCGACTGCTTTGGCAACATCCTGAAGCATTAAATTGGGATCCGTAAAATGACCTGACATGTAGAGCTTAGCTTCACTGATAACGGAAGGTGAGTTTTCATCTCCCGATATTTCACCCATTTCTCTTGTTCCGAGTATGGTTGCTTTATCATCTGCGCGCTCCACCAGAATATGTCTGATATGACGTGCAGCTTTAAAACTTTTTAAGATATCTTCGGGAGACGATACGATCTCTCCTATACCGACCCGTATTTCACCGCACTCTGTCCGCTCAAGTTCCCTTGCAAGTGATGTGGCAAATGCATATGCTCTCTCCTCCGCATCCTCAGCGGTATCTCCGAGAACAAGAAGCGCAGAACCGGTTCTGGTAGATGATGCATGTATAACTCCACCGCTTCCTTCGGACAGATCATACGCAACTTCCTGTCCTTTGCTTACGGGAGTAAAAGCTGCATCGACCACCGCATAAAAAGGTGCGATAACATTACATCCCATTGAATGAAGATGTTTAAGTACACTATGAGAATCCTCAGCTGCAGCTTCCTCGGAATAAAGCGATGCGATCAGTTTTTCCCTGACAAGCTGTTCGTCACTTCCGGTGCGTGCTCTTAAACTTGCTGCGTGTTCGATGGTTTTTCTTTCATCCGCAAGCTGCCTGCTTACTTTATCCAAAGCCTCAAGCAGATTTTCGGAATTGATGGGCTTAACAAGATATTCACGTACTCCAAGCTGAATGCACTGGCGTGCATATTCGAATTCATCATATCCGCTGAGTACGATTATTCCGATCCAGGGCATCTGCGCACGGAGTATACGGCACAGTTCTATTCCGTCCATAAAAGGCATTCTTATATCCGTGATCACTATATCCGGATTGGTATCGCGTATCATGGGAAGAGCCATTTCTCCGTCAGGAGCTTCACCCACAAGTGTATAATCTGTTTTATCCCAAGGAAAAGATTCTCTTATTCCCTCTCTGACTACTATCTCGTCATCAGCCAGAAATACTTTCATCTTCAAATATCTCCTCTCGGTGTTTGCAAGGAACGCTGAAGCTTACCTGAGTACCTTCCGCATTACTTGTTATACTGAGTCCTTCCTCCTGATTATAGTACAGCCTTATTCTCAGGTTGACATTAACAAGTCCGAAACCTCCGCCGCCTTCGTTGACGGTGGGCTGTCCTTTTTTCATTCTCTCGTTCAGATCGTTTAACTGCTCGGGAGTCATACCAAGCCCCGTATCCGTAACACTGAATGTAAGAACACCGTCTTCGAGTTTTCCGGATACTTTGATCAGACCTCCGCCACGCTTTATTTTAATTCCATGATAGATCGCATTCTCCACAAGAGGCTGGAGCAAAAGTTTTAGAATATAATAATCTCCCAGATCATCCGGAATATCGATCTCATAACGGAGAATGTCACGGTATCTTGTCTGCTGGATCGTCAGGTATCCTTCAATATGTTTTTTCTCCTGACTTATGGGTATCCAGTCCGCACCTGAAGACAAACTGATCCTGAAGAAGTCACTCAGTGCGCTGGTCAGCTGAATTACTTCATCCTTATCACCGGCTTCCGCCTTCCATACTATCGCATCCAATGTATTATAGAGAAAGTGGGGATTGATCTGAGCCTGAAGAGTTCTGAGTTCTGCTTTTCTGAGTTTCTTGGCATCCTGATTACTCTTCTCCATCATGGACTTAAGCCTGTCCGCCATGGTATTGACCTGACTGGTCAGATTTCTGAGTTCGGTTACATCCGTATCCGCGATCCTGGCATCAAGAGACCCTTCAGCAATCTTGGCTGCAACCTCCTCCAATCTTTCGATAGGTCTTCTTACGGATTTTTCCGTAGCCATGACCGCTCTGTTTCTTACGATCATTGCCATAACGACAATGAGTATTTCCACTACCGCGGTTATGATAACGCCCAGCATCAGGCTTCCGCTCATTCGTGCTGCGGATGTGATCTCCTGAGCGATATAATCATTCAGCATACTGTCAACGAGTGAAGCTACGCCTCTTACTTCGGTAAGGACAGCTTCATTCTCAACAACCGGAACCTGAGCATCTATATTGTCGCGGATCTGATCCACATAGTTTTGAAGTGTCTGCATGGTGCGGCTCGCGACTATAAGAGACAGACGGTTTTCCGCACCGGTCTGCTCGGTTATCAGATCTATGGTCTCGTTTACATTTTTTATTTTTAAATAGATATTACTCTCGGGGAATGTTTCTCTTCCGCTTACGATATTCCATGCGCTTCCCGGGATATCTTCTATCACGACGGTCTTTAAGCTGGTTATGGTTTCCATTCTGACGATAGCGTTATGATACTTGTAAGCATATACGAGCATCAGTACCAGACTTATGATGATCGGAACAACAAGCATCAGTACCAGTTTATGGCTCAGGTCGCTGATACGTCCGAGAATACTTTTCTCTTTCTTGATCTTCTCCATCCTTTATCCTCTAGTATCCTCTGGGGCCTATGGCAGATACATCCATTTCATCGCTGAAAACCTGCTCGGTGGGATGGATAACCGCATCCACTTCTTCACCGTTTTTGAGCTTGAGTGCAGTCTCCATGAGTTCACTTCCCAGATTGGGAGTGCACTCAACCACACAGTTTATCTTGCCTTCCTTAAGGACATCTATAGCTTCCTGTCCGGCGTCTATGGATATTATGATGATATCTTTACCCGGGATCAGATCTGTTTTCTCAATCTCAGGAAGAGCACCCAGGGTCATCTCATCATTATGTGAATAAACGACATCTATGTCATCTCCGTAAGTATCCAGAAGATATCTCATACACTCGGCGCCCCGGCTTGTAAGGAAATCTCCATCTATACTTTCCAAGATGTGCATACGCTCATCACCTGCTATGGTATCCGCAAAACCCGCCTGGCGCTGTCTCATGGGAGTGGAGTTTTCGGTACCGCTTATCTCCACTATATTGACATTATCGAGCCCCAGAGAATCTGCTTTACGTATGAGATACTCGGCAGCCATGACACCTTCATTATAAAAATCCGCACCGATCAGACAGGTGGTGAGACCTTCTTTTTCCGTCTCAATATCTCTGTCCACCAGTATCACCGGTATGCCCGCTTCCTTGGCTTCCAGCAAAACATTATCCCACCCGTCCTCTACGATGGGAGAAAAGGCAATTACATCCACCTTATATGCTATAAATCTTCTTATTGCCGCGATCTGGTTTTCCTGACTCTGATTGGCATTTTCCAGCATTAGATTGATACCGTACTCAGAGGCTGCATTTTCTATATCTCTTGTATTGCCGAGCCTCCACGCACTTTCCGAACCGATCTGGCTAAACCCAAGAAGAAGTCCCGGATCTGCAGGCTCTTCCGCAGGCCCGGTACACCCGATTAGCAAACCCAAGGCCATAATCATCCCCAACAGCTTAAGACATTTTGTTTTGAACATATTTACCCCGCAATCTTTCGGTGCATCCCCATTCATACACCGAGCTTTTTACCGAAGAAGCTATAATCTTCCTCAGAAATCTCTTTCTTATAGCCCTTTCCCGGATTTTGCACCCTGCTTTTTACCTAAGGGGCTATAATCTTCCTCAGAAATCTCTTTCTTATAGCCCTTTCTCGGATTTTGCATCCTGCTTTTTACCTAAGGAGCTATAATCTTCCTCAGAAATCTCTTTCTTATAGCCCTTTCCCGGATTTCGCACCCCGCTTACTACCGAAGGGGCTATAATCTTCCTCAGAAACTATTCTTTTTATAGTCTTCCTCGAAAGTAACAGTAAACATCATCCGAAAAAGTCATTCAAATTACTACTATAAAACTTATATCATAAATTTCCCTCAAAATTCCATTTCTTCTGCCTTTTGTGTTCAAAAAGAAAAAGCACTCTGCCTCAGGCAGAGTGCTTTCATCATTCATGCTGTATTATCAAAACTTTACGTCTCACTCTTCTTCCGCCTCTACGGTGACGGTCTCGATATCGTTCCAGGTCATGGTCTTGCTCTCATCGACGGAGGTTACGGTAAGTTCTGCAATCTTGTCCTCATCCACAACAACCGCTCCGATATCTTCAAGAGCCTGTACGAACGCTTCTTCCTGTTCTTTGATGGACTTGTTGTCACTCCAATGTGCTACACAGATGTAAACAGTTCCGTCCTTGGTAACTCTTGTCATCTCAAGTTCCGAATCGCCATCCAGCGCGGGAATCAGAGAATAATCATAGTTACTGTCCAGAGTATAGAATACATCGCTGCACCATGATGCATAAAGATATGCGGATTCATATACGGTATCAACAGATGCATCGGGATTTACCTGAAGATAATCCTGATAGTGTGCACCTGCTCCGCCGGATCCGCCGTAGATCATATCGCCGGTGTAATAAAGATCCAAATACGATCTGTACCCAAACTCGTTGAAGTATTGCATCTCGAGTTTTCCGTTATTGTATCCGATAAATCCGAGCCAGCTTAGGGCTGATGCATTTTGGTTTTCAACATACAATACAAGTATGTCGTCACCTTCTTCTCCGGAATCGGGTGTAAAGAGCGCATACTTGATGTCATATTCACCTTCCGCTCCATATCCGAGGTCTTCAATAACGGCATCGCGGAGTTCTTCATATGAGTAAGTTCCGGGATCGGGTTTTGAATACTCATTATCATCATCGATAACGGTAACGTCCATTTCACCGGCAAGGAACATATCATATGCATCAGATCTGGGCATATCGGAAACATTCTCTTCCGCATCCTCTTCAGGTTCGTTTTCAGGCTCCTGTTCCTGAACTTCTTCGGTATCTTCTTCTACGATATCATCCGATGAATCCTCATCTTCATCATCTTCGGCATCAATGCTTTCTGTTTCCACATTTGCATCGGATACATTCTCATTACCGCATCCCGTGATCATTGAGCAAGTTAAGACGCTGCACATCAGCAGCATTAAAAATTTCTTTTTCATTTTGAATATCTCCTTATTCTTCCTTTTCTTCGCTCGATATACATATAAAATTATATTACTCCGACCGCCAAATGTCGAATCGGGCAATCGGAGTAACGTATCAGTCATCTAAAGTGTATGTATATAATTCTCTTTTTGCATTCTCCGGAGTTATCCCTGCCTTATCAAACAGCTCTCTCAGAGTTATAAATTCATATCCCTGCTTTTTAAGTTCGGGAATAATAATATCAAGTGCATCGACAGTATTGTCATTTCCTTCGCTGTCATGGAGAAGAACCAGTGCTCCATCTCTTGCACCTTCTATAGCTTTACGTGCACGTTCCTCCGCGCTCACCTCGGGGATCCAGTCGTCACATGCGATTCCGCAGATGAAAATATAGGGGATCGTCTCAAACATCAGCTCGTTAACATTGATGTAGGGAGGTCTGAAAAAGATCGGCTCTTTACCGGTTACAGCCACGATCCTTCTTGTAGTCTCTTCGATCTCTGCCTTGATGGTATCCGCATCAAGTTCCCTCATATCCGAATGAGTAAGAGAATGATTTTCGATGTCACATCCGTATTCAAGCTCAGCTCTTATGATATCTTCCCTCTCGGGAGTGATGTTATCTCCTATCAGGAAAAAGCTGGCCTTGATCCCGTACTTTTTTAACTTATCAAGAACTTTAAGACTGGTAGTATCGGAAGGTCCGTCGTCGAATGTAAGTGCAATGTATTTCTTGTCGTTCATATCATCACCATCTGAAAATAATACTTATCACTGTGCCATGATCATATCAATGATTCCGATAGCGGATACCGTAGGAACAGGCTCTTCGAATGTAACTGAATAGGAATATGTATCATCATTCCAGACTGCCAGTGAAGTCTTGTCTTCTTCATTTCCGCTCAGGGTTGCCGCGTAATTTGCGGAATCAATATTTGTGGAAACACTGTATTCGTTATAGTCTCCGCTGATATCTGTGCCCAGTTCCGAGGTAAGTCCTTTACGTATGCGATAGACTTCCTCATCACCTTCCATGAAGATAACTTCGATCATACGTCCGTCCATGGCTCTGTAGATCCTGTCGAATCCAAAGCTGAAATCATCGGGTATATTAAGCTCGATTCCGGATATCTCACAGGCTTCTTCAAGTGATTCGCAATCTATAAAAGGATTTGCAAGTTCGGTCACACCCAAAGTCTCATACTTATCCGAATCGGTTAATCCGTAGTTGTCCGATGTTGCCTCTGCCATCTGTATGTCAGCTTCTTCAGCGGTCTCACTTTCATTATATACTTCCACACTGTTAGTCTGCATCGAGGAATCGGATGCTGCTTCTTCATATGAGGCAGGTGCAGCACTGTCTGCTGCCGCTGTAGGTGCAGATGTAGCGGCATTATCACTTGATGTCATGAAGGCCTTGACTATAACGGCACATACCAGAAGACCTGCAACTGCGGGAAGATAGTAAGCAAAGAACTTCTTTGCGCCTGATGCTTTCTTCTTGGAATTCGTAGCAGCCTTTGCCGCATCGAAGCTTTTGATCACATTCATGCCGGATGCATCTTCTTCCAGGATCTCGCTGATATATTTTTCGTCTATTTCACCTATCGCTCTAAAGAGCTTATTCTTATCCGTCTTCATACCGTGACACCTTCTTCCTCAAGGCACACTTTAAGTCTCTCCCTGCTGCGGGCAAGACTCATCTTAACCTTGCTTTCTCCTATTCCGTAAAACTCTGCAATCTCCTTGATATCACTTCCGAAGAAATATCTTCTTACAAATATCTTCCTGCTTTCCGGTTTTTCACTTTCCAGGAATGAATTCAGGATCTCTCGAAGCTCCATTCCTTCACCGGGTACGGGCAGACGATTGTCCGCAATACATTCTTCGAGTTCGTCAAGTATGGCGGGGATCATTCCCGCACCTCTTTTATCCGCATGCATCGCATCAAGCTTATCAAGAGAAACATTCCTGATAATCTTGGTAAGAAATGCAGACAGGATATTGGGTCTTGTAGGAGGTATGCTGTTCCATGTCTTCATATACGTATCACTTAACGCTTCTTCCGCATCTTCAATACTGCGAAGTATACGAAGAGAGACGCTCTTAAGCATCTTTCCGTACTTGGTCGCAGTTTCTTTGATAGCTTCTTCCGATCTTGCAAAATAAAGATCGATTATTGCAGAATCTTCCACGTTTTTTACCTCCTCATACATGAAGACGGAATAGAAAGAGAAAAGGTCACTAATCAGTTCTTATAATCTGCGGTAATGGCATCCACAAGATCTCTGCAGACAACATTTCCCGTAGCTCTGTCAAAGAGTCCGAAAGTCTCTGCCACAGCGGCATCCGTATTATTGAACTCATTATTATCCCAAACCACAAGGGGGATGGAGTAAAGTGCCGAGCATTCTCCCATAAATTCATAATAAGCCAGTCTGTCTTCATCATTGTTTTTGTCTATGCATCCGTACTCACCTATGATAACGGGAATACCTCTTGCAATAAACTTGTCATAGAGAGAAGAGAAGACTGTTTTGTTTTCCCTCTCCTGAGCAGCTCCGAAGCTTGCGGTTCCGGGAACTTCACCGACAAAAGGATAAGGAAGATATACATGAACCGTAAAGATCAGCTTATTATCAGCGGTATCTTCGGGGAATTCAAAGGCATCCAGCACCATGTTGTTGTTCATATCACAGTATCCGCATACCATCAGATATCTGTCCGCATTATTACCGCCTGTAGCTCTGACAGTATCCACGAAGGTCTGATTAGCCTTCTCCATGGTATCAAAAGCATCCCGTACTGTGGAATTAACCGATGCAAACCACCACTCATTGTCTGTGCCTTTGAGCCTGGGCTCATTGATGCACTCGAAGATCAGTCTGTCGCTTCTGTCCTTGAAATGCTCCGCAAGCTGCTTCCATACCGTCTCGGTATATTTCAGGGTGGTGTCAAGATGAGCGGAATCAGGATAAAAATAATACTCATTTATATCATGATGTGAATTGATGATGACATACATGTCCTTGCTCAGACAGTAGTCAACAACCTCCGTCACCCTGTCAAGCCATGGCTGACTTATATTGTAATCGGAATCCATATGATCGTGCCATGAAACCGGGATTCTTATTACGTTAAAGCCCTCATAGCAAAGGGAGTCAATGTATGCATAGGTTGTTCTTGCCCTGCACCATGCGGATTCATATGCCATCTCATCCGTAAGCCAGGTGCAATCGGCAGCATCAAAGGCATTTCCCAGATTGATACCCGCTCCCATTCCGGAGATGTATTCGAAAGCTTCGTTATCGGGAATGGGCTTTACGGTATATCCGTTAAGAGTAGTTGTTCCCGCATCCGTGATGAAAGGAATGGTATTTTCGGGCTCTTCGGCAACCGGCTCCGGTGAGGGCTCAGCTTCCTGAACATCACCTTCGTTCTGCTCATCAGCAGTCGCATCAGGTGTCTGCTGCTCTTCTGCTGCCTCGGTAGGAACAGGTTCGGGCTGAGGTTCCTGACGATTACCGCAACCTGCCAGTGCCATGACAAGAATTGATAAACAAACTAATTTATTAAATTTCATATAGCCACCTCGCGTATATATAAAACACTGACTATTTTACCATTAAAAGTCCGTAAATAACCGCTCTTTAGGGAAAAATAAGAAGTTGTACGAAAGGGTTCGAATTGTCTGACAATTAAAGGAAAACAAGAAAGTTTATGCAAAATGAGTATTTTTTACCAAAACATATATTCGGTGGTTTCCATAAAAATATGGGGTAAATAACGTTATTTTATGGTGGATAACGTGTATAAGTCCGTGTATAACCCCCTTTTTAGGGGTTTTTTAGCCGTTTTTCGGTGGAAAACTTTATTTTGAAAAAATGTTTCGTCCGGTGTTGACAATCACTTCATTGGTAACTTTCTACAAATCGGTCATCTGGACATGAATCTTTCGGCATCTTCGATGGTATCGTATCCGTAAAGCTTTGCCGTGTTCTGCATTGTTTCATATGCCAGATTCTTGCCTTCACCCGATAATCCCACGATAAAACGGGCATAAAGCTCCAGCATCTTATCGGAATAAGTTCCCAGCTCGCCCCTTAAATAAGTCTCATATGAAGTATCGTAGGCACTGTCATCTGCAGTCCTTATCCTGCGTGCTCTCTCACCCATTGCGGGATATTTTGAGGCAAACTCCTCCATCCATCCCACCTGGATGGCTACGATCTGCTCGATGATGGTTTTCTTTTCCTCGGAAAGGACGGGGAAATTGTCCTTGATCTCGGCGTATCTTTCAGGTGCCGTGTGCTCCATCATGCGTCCGTATTTCTCGGTTATGAGGTTATGTCCCAGTCTCATCTCACGTTCAAAATCATAGAGGTACTGTAGGAGCATGGTCTTATTCCAGGTCATGTACTGGCTTCTGCGCATGATGTTGAAGGTTCTCCAGTCATCCTGGCAGTATGCTCTTCCGCCCTCGTTTACCACCTTGTCAAAGGCGTCGAATTCGTCCTTGGCTATCTTCATTGAAAGCTCGTCGATGGAATCCGAGGACCAGAGAGATTTCTGAAGAAGCTCCTCGGTCTGGTTGTCGAGGTAAGGATCGATATCGCTGATATAATCCCTGCGATAAAGCTCCATTGCAAGGAAAGATCCCACATCCTCTGCTTTTTCAGGATCTGACACCATTGCCTGAAGAAGGCCGTCCAATGTATCGCCGCCTTCCAGGTCTTTTAAACCGTATCTGAGCCACTTGTCGTGGGGATAGAATTTACCGTTTGCCAGATATAAAAGCTTCATGGCTTCGCGTGCGGCATCATATACGAACATGCGGGAAGTAAGTTCATCCCCTCTGTCCGCTACTCTCTTTGCATTGTACTGGCCCTCGCGTGAAAAGCGTGCACAGCCCTCCGCAAGATGTTTGAAAAGAATACTTTCAGGATATCCCTTCGAAAGCTTCTTTCTGTATTCCGTAACTATTCCTTCGTCATCTCTCCATATCTGTCCGTTTATGGCAGCGGCAAGAAGCGGAGACATGGTTTCTTTCCAATCGATATCCCCGTATGAAGATGCTCCGGTAAGACGCCCAAAGAATTCGGAGATAACCTGTACTCCCCTTCTGTCCTTACCGCGTACATAAGGAGCACGCTTTATACCGTCCATCTCGGCAGGAAGTTCTTCATATGCTTTGCGAAGCTCTTCGCCTATCTCTGCATCCGTTTCTTCGGTTATCCATAAACAAACCGAGGGGCCCCAGTCGTGGTCCCTTGATATAGCATCATCGTATCCGAAGGCATCGGATCCTTCACCCGAAAGTCCGCAGGCTATCTTCGATGCATACTCGGGGAATTTCTCATCGATCATGGGTCTGACATATCTGTCATAATATTTCTTACAGATGTCGATTCCTTTCTCATCGGGCTGACAGTGGGGACGTACCCCATTGTCAGGACGATATTCCTGACAAAGGGGTACGTCCCCACTGTCAGCCGCCTTCATAGCAGATATACAGGCTTTGTAGTTCTCGTTTAATCTCTCGTAATATCCGTTCTTTCCCAGAACGCTCTCCATTATCTCCATACCCTGTTTAAAGCATGCAGCCGCAGGCTCGAACTTACCCTTTATGTAATAATATGATCCCATTGCAGAAAAAGCAGCGCACAGATGCTGATCCTTTACTCCGAGACTTTCAAAGAGAGCAACGGATCCTTCTGCTGCCTTAAGCGCCTCTTCATGCTCTCCCGTCTGAATCATGGTTGCGGCAATGTTTGCAAGGGAGACCGCCTCCTCGTATTCTTTTCCGTTAGCTCTGTCAATATCCAGTGCTTTAAGAAGCAGGGCCTTTGCCTTGGCAAACTCTCCCTCTTCCTGATAAAGGAGAGCTTCGTTGTTGTAAAGCGAAGCATAGAGCATATCGTCCGCTTTAAGTGTAATGGCATAGATCTTCTCCACATCACGGTAAACGCTGCGTGACTTTTCAAGGTCACCCGCTGCCCTGTACATGGATGCTGCATTGAGAAGCGTTGTTGCATAGGGAATGGACTCGGTGGGAAAGATCCTTCCCGCGATATAGATAGCCCTCTCCGTGATCTCATAGGCCTTCTCCCACTCGCCGGTCTCACGGTAGTGCCCGATGAGCTCATTTAAGATCTGGAGGAGCAGATAGTCATCGCCCTCTTCCGCAGCCGCACCTGCGGTGCTAAGGAGCACGTCCTCCGCCTCCAATGACCTTCCCTGCTCGTAGAGTTTATCTATTGTTTCCCTTATGGTTTCGATATCCATCTTATGTCCTTTCAAAAAAAGACCGCACCCGAATAAGGCGCGGTCCCGATATATGTCATTTTATTTCTCTTTGCCGTAGAACAGATCCCTGAACCAGCTTAAGGAGCTTGTATATGCTTCATAAATAGTCGAATCAGAAGCATTTACGAGTATAAGCTGTCTTGATACTTCAGACCAGTTGGCATCCGCATATGCATTCATGAAATCAAGCACGGGAGCATATTTGCCGGTTCCGTCCAAAAGAGCATTTCCGATGTCCTTGGAAACCTTGACCAGCTCCAGTGCCTCTTTCATGGGCTTATCAAGCATTGCATCAAGTACCGAGAACAATCCCATCAGGAAAAGCTCGGAAGAACTTGTATTAAGTCCGAAGGAAGGAGCAAGGAGTTCTGCGAATCTTGCTCTGATAAGCGATACTCTGGTAATCTCACCGGGTTTATCGGCGCAAAGCTCTTTGGTGACCGCGGTATTGATCCAGCGCTTTAACTCCTTCTGACCGAGCATGGCTGCTGCGTGTCCTACGGTTGAGATACCGGAATTGACCGTCATTCTGTTAACCATGGCAAGGAGCGAGATAACAAGTGCGGTATCGTGCTCGATGACTGCAGCTGCCTTGTCCAGGTCGAAATCGGGATCGTTTACGATATTAAGAAGCTCGATGTATGTAGCCTTCATCGGGCTTACGTCTTCTTTACGATTTACAACGGGAAGTCTGAAGAACTTACCTTCATAGAGGTCATAGCCTCCGTCGTTGGTAAGAGTATCATAATCTTCCTGAGTGTTTACATTGACCGCAACGAGGGATACGTTGGGGTATACTTTCTGGAAATAAACCTTAGCTTTGGTTATGTCGATCTTCTTATGGTCGAGAAGAACATAATCAACCAGATTGAGGATGGGCTTGTATTCCTCAAACTGCTTAACCTGAAGCTTTCTGATTGCAAGCTTATAGCCTGAAGCCTTCAGCTCCTTAAGCCTGTCCACATACATGTCGGTGGGAGTAACGCTATGATCGAAAAGGAGAACAAGCTTATCGTGTGCATCGGTAAACTGTTCGTCGATATTCGAGAATATTGATACGTTGGTGACTTCTACAAAGACATTCTTATCATCGGTAAGAGTCTCAAGACCCATGCTCTCGACTATGTCGATACCGAGGACCGAGCCGGATCCGTCAAGGGAACCGGTACCCAGGATACTGGGATTCATATAAGAATTATATTTCTGTGCAAAAATGGAATACGCTTTGACCTGTGTCTTGGAATCAAAAAGCGGTATTAATGCTCCCAACATAGGCTTCTACTCCTTTATAAACACCGTGCTTTAAGGTGCCACACATACATATAAATTTTACAATAAAAGACCCCAAAAAACAACAAAATATGGTCAAGTCCACCCGCCGTCAAGGGTGATCACCTGTCCGGTCATGTAAAGAGGAGCTTTCAGGACAAGAGAAACCAGTTTTGCCACCTCTTCGGGAGTTCCGATTCGGTCGGCAGGGATCTCTTTTTTTAGCTCATCCATGTCTTCCTCGGAAAATACGGAATTCATATCCGTATCCACCACTCCGCAGGCTATGGCGTTAACAGCTATGCTGCTGGGAGCCAGTTCCTTGGAAAGAGCTTTGGTAAATGCGTTCAGTCCGCCTTTTGAGGCTGAATATGCAGTTTCCAGTGAAGCCCCCACATTTCCCCATACAGAGGAAATATTGAGGATCCTTCCGGAATGTTTTCTGAGCATTATGGGGATGGCATGTTTGCAGGTATAAAATGCAGAACTCAGATTGGTACCGATGACATCGTCCCACTCTTCATCCGCCATATCCTGGAGAAGACCTATATGGGAAATGCCCGCATTATTTACAAGAACGTCCAGATCCGAGATGCCCTCGAACAGTTCCCTAACATCCGCCGAAACCTTCATATCAACACGCTCAGCGCATACGCTTATGCCGTATTGTTCGCTTAGATAAGCGGCAAAGGTTTCCAGCTCACCTATTGAATTTCTGCAGGTAAGTATAAGGTCATAGCCGTCGGCCGCAAGTGCCTCCGCAATGGCTCTGCCTATTCCTCTTGAAGCTCCCGTTATCAGAGCGTTAGGTCTTTCGGAATCTACCAAAAATTTAGCAGGCATATCAATCACCTCCAAAACCATTTCCCTAATTATAGCAAAATTTGATTATATTGTTTACTCGGATTTGTTTTTTACTCACTATCCCTGTTTGACAAACATCAGCGATGAGAATAAAATAATTGTAACAAAGGTGCTGCCGATAGACGGTCAGCCCAATAAGTTAATAGCTAAAAGAAATAGCCGTATCCTTGCTGGGGTGGCGGCTATTTTCTTTTGCTTCCGAACAAATATCCCAATTCAAAAACTGCAACCATAAAACTAATCACAGTAATAAATTCAAGAATCGTCATCGGCATCACCCTCCTTCCTTAAAGTCGGAGGGTAAGAAACCCTCCGCAGAGGGCTAACCGCCTACCGTGTATGGCAACACCCAAAAAAGTATATTAAATCTCAAAAAACATTTTCAAACGTAAAAAGTTACAAAAATTCTACGACACGTGCGTCATAAACGCATCCGAAGTTCCAAATTCATCAGTAATTATCACAAGTCTGATGCATCTATATCCAGTACTATTCTGGGTGTAAATCCGGGATAAGCCTTAGCTATATCCTCCACGATATGATCATACAACCCTTCTCTGTCCGGAGCAGCAAAATCGATTATGATGTCCGCAAGTATCAGCTTATTTTCAAAATCGACCCTGAAGCCGTGCATCTGAAGGACCATATCATGTGAAAATATAATGTCCGATACCTTTCCTCTCATCTCGGATACTTCCGGATGAATATCGTCTCTGGAATAAACTCCCACAGCCTCTATGACCACTCCGTACTTGGCATAAACAGTGTGAGTGATCCTTCGTGAAAGAGTATCTATCTCGTCAGCGCTTTTGGATGCATCGATCTCCACATGAATGGAACCCATGTATTTATCGGGACCGTAATTGTGAAGGATCATATCATAAACACCGTATACACCGTCGAATTCACATACGGACTCTTTGATCTGCCTGGTGAGCTCCGCATCGGGCCTGTGACCGATGATGTCATCCATGGTGTGCATCAGCATTCCGAAACCGGCCTTGATGATGAATAAACCGATCAAAACGCCGACATAGCCTTCGATGGAGACGTTTTTAAAAATATAGATGAAAGCAGCAACAACGGCAGCAGATGATACGAACACATCGCCGATCGCGTCTTTCCCGGAATCGATAAGTGAGTCGGAGTTAACTTTTTTACCGACATGTTTGAAATATGTTCCCAGGAAGACCTTAACCAGGATCGCAGCGATCAGGATACCGATCTGAATATAGTCATATGAGATCTCACCCGGATTTATTATCTTTTTACAGGATTCGACAAATGAGGTAACACCGGCATATAAAACAAGGACAGAGATCACGGCAGCACTTATGTACTCGGCTCTGCCGTGTCCCAAAGGATGCTCTTTATCAGGTTTTTTGCCGGCATATTTTGCACCGATTATGGTGATGACGCTGCTCAAACCGTCCGTGACATTGTTGACCGCATCTGTGATTATCGCAACGGATCCGCTGGCAAATCCTATTACCGCTTTTAAAAGTGCAAGCATCAGATTGGCTGCAATACCGATAATACTTGTTCGTACGATCGTCTTTTCTCTGTCCATATTCTTTTCTCCGGATTAAGGTTTTGTTATGCCCTGTCCGCCATATTTCTGACTCCGGCTATTGCTTTCTTGACCGGAGGAAGCGATATTACTATGACAGTCAGGACCGCTTCGGGGATAAGGTAAGCGAAATTGTAGCAAATGGGGTATATCGCTCTGAGTGATGCAGGGAAATTATCAGGCATGTAATCCATCCAATAGATATATCCGCCTATAACATGGAATACTCCTCTTGCGATCACCGCTATGATATATCCGATCACAAGACCGTTCTTTTTTCCCTTGAAAAATCCGCTCACGCCGAGTGCCGTAAACGCCAATATATAATCACAGCATACCTGGAAAAGAGTGAGCATGTAAGTGCCGCCGTCCTGTATAAGTTCCAGGATACCGAAGATAAGTCCTGCAGCGAGACCAACTCCCGGTCCGTACAGATATCCTACGAAAACAATAAAAAACATGGAAAGAAGTGTAACCGATCCGCCCCAGGGCATCTGAACGATCTTGACGTAAGAAAGAACAAAAGCAAGTGCGATCGATACACCCGCAAAAGTAATTGTGGAAACCGAAAGCTTATGGGCTGACTTTTCGCCGTTTTTTCTGCTTCTCATAAAGCCTGTCAGTGCCAGCAATACTAGTGCTAGAACTATGAGTGCAGCATAGCCCGCTTTAGTCAGATAATAATATCCGTCAGTGTAATTCCAAAACATTTAAATCTCCTTCCGCCGGCATTACCCGGATCAAGTTCGGATCCTTTTAGGATCCATGGGTTCCGGTCCTTTGACCGATCTCAGCTATAGATAAGCACCCCAATATGAAGTTTCCTCGGATATGCGCCATTTCCTTTCTTGCAGCCTGCATTTCCGATTCAACTCATATTATCACATTTTGGCCCTGATGGTTAAATAATTATGTACTTAAATGTTATCTCTTAAGAAGCTCAAGTTCTTCCGAAGTAAGTTTTCTGTACTCTCCGTCCTTAAGATTCGGATCAAGCGAAAGCTCACCCATTTTCAGTCTCTTAAGGTAAGTTACTTTATTGTCTACCGCTTCCAGCATTCTTTTAACCTGATGGAATCTTCCTTCATATATTATAAGATGAAGTCCGTCTTCCTCCATGCGGGCTTTCGCAGGAAGCGTAGGTTTGTCGTCTCCGATATCAACTCCCTCTTCAAGCCTTTTCAGATCATCTTCCGTAAGTGAGTGTTCGGGGATAACCAGATATTCCTTACCCACGTGTTTTGAAGGCGAGATCAGATCATGAAGAAGTGCACCGTCATCGGTAAGAAGAAGCAGACCTTCAGTATCTTTGTCCAGACGTCCGACGGGAGAAAGATTCTTTACTCCTTCATCCGCCAGGAGCTCTACCACTGTGGTTGATGCACCTTCTCTTGTGGACGAAACCACTCCCGCGGGTTTGTTGAGCATATAGTAGTGAAAGCGTTCGTATGTTATGACGTTACCGTCACATTTCACTTCATCCTTCTCCGGATCGATGTGCATACCCGGATCACTTACCCGTGCATCATTAACCAGGATACGTCCGGCTTTTATGATACCCTTGATCTCTTTACGGGTACCTATTGAATTGTCTGCAAGAAATTTATCTATTCTCATAAAA
>JAGCUO010000049.1 GCA_017962825.1 Lachnospiraceae bacterium
AGAGCCTTCTACATCATTGAGTAAATATCAAGATACTCTTTTATAAGCGCTAAAAGTCTCTTAGCGTCTTTGTCTAATGTCTCCAGCTCCTCTTCATAACGCATAACATAGAACGGCAGGAATAAAAGAAATTTCTTGCGGAATATTACACTCTTAGTATAGTTCTGGACTTTAATTACCTTTGATTCATAGGTCATCTTCTGTCCGTTAGGTGCACTTACTTCCACCGTCAGTTTATCCAGTGTATTCTTCGTATGTCTCAAGTAAATAACAGCTGATTCAGGCAGTTCCACATGAAAATAATCCTTTTTCTTCCTTGCATGCTCCAAGGCTATCTCAAAATCGTATTTAACCCCGTGTTTTTGCTACCGGACAGACGTGTCGGGTTGATGTTTCTGCCCTGTTTCAAGGCATTTGGGGATCATTGAAACGATTCAAACACACCGGCCATTGCCATGATGAACGGAACCGCGTCCAGCAACACATGCTGCAGATAGGATGTTAATATGTTTTTGGACTTCAGATAATTATACATGCAGAAAAATGTTGCTACTCCCTGATTTATCAGGATCTGCCCCCATTTAAAGTCATATGAGGTAGCATGGGCAAGGGCGAAGCAGAGAAGCGTGATCACCGTTGCTGCCACAACGGAAAGCGTCCGCTTTTGGGTCAGCTTATATATCAGGATCAGAATTACCAGAAAGATCAGTAATTTATATAATTCCTCCCCGAAGAGCTGTACAAGTATCTGGAGCCAGAAGCTTGCGTCCATATCGGCGTCCATAATGGAATTGGGCGTTGGCTCCGTATGGAACACAAGCGTGCGGATCACACCAATCGACAGGGTAAACGCAAACTGTAGGATCAGTGTCACAACAATACACACAAAGTCCATGGCTTTGAACTTTTTGACTATCAGGGACATCCTGCCTCGTGCCGCTATCAGAAAAGCCGCAAGCGGAACTGCGCAGAATACTATGGGGCCAACATATCTCGGGTATTGAAACTCCAGAAAAATAGATAATGTGATATATATCACTGCCGCCGCAAGTATCAGTATTCCCCATGTTTCGATTTTCGGGTTCTCATTGTAAAACGGGAAATCCGGATCAACGGTTTTTGTTTGGTTTTTCTCTGAGCTCATCATTTACCTCTCTTCCTTTGTAAAGATACACGGCGCCAGTCTTTCGAAAATAATATCCATTCATTATGATTTGCTTCTTCTTGCTTTTTTGCCATCTGAAGCAGTTGTTGCAAAAAATGCAACAGTTGCTTCTCTGATCAATTCTCCCTCTTCAAAGATATTTTTAATGTGCCGGGATATTGTTGACTTGTCTCTTTGGAAAAGCTCCGCCATTTGATCAATTGACAACCAAACCGTTTCATCTTTCATATTAACATTAAGCTTTGTCACCCCCATCTTCTGTCTGATATATAAGAATTTCTCCCAAATCTTTTCCTTCATTCATATTCGGTCAAGCCTTTCCTTTCCCATCGTATGCTTATAGCCCTCAGCCTTCGATAACTTAAGCTTTTCAATAAGTTCATGCGCCCCACAACCCTTAGAATAATAGGCCGCTATCATTTTTTTCATTTCCCGGGTTTAAATACATTCCCATCTTCACACTTTCCTGCAGATAGTCCGATTATAACAATATCCGGCAGCCTCTTCAAGCTACCGGATTTCATGGATAATCCGCGACGTTTTTCGCGCAGCACAGGTCCCCGGCAAATGCCTTACTGCCAAACATACCGGAAGATCCTTAACTGATACATCATTCGCTAAAGAACATGCATCCCAATACCGCAAAGAGCATAAACTTAAAGCACAAATGGAGTACAAACAATAGCTCGAAGATAAGACAAAAGCAGATGAGCTTCAAGAAAGATTCCTTACCGATCTGAACGCCTCAGACGTAGACATTAGCTTATTTGATAGCAGATCATAAGGCTAATACCATAATATGCATTTAAAAAACCACGGGTATTATCTATTCCCGTGGTTTTGTCATTTTATCCTCAATATATGCTTAAATCTCCTCAAACTACCCTTTTTTCAGCATTGGAAGGTAGGTTTTCTGATCCTTCAGGGCTATGTCTAATACATCCATAGCTTCCTTTGCACTCATTTTCAGCTTTTTCATAAGCTTCTTTATGGCTTCAATTCTTTCCTCTTTTCGCTCCTCTTCAACATACAGCTTCATTTCTCTCTCTCTGTCATATAACTGTGTCATAATGTCTACTACCTCCTTCCTGTGAGCTTCCAGATACTCCCTTAAGAATAATCCAATATACCGGTAAGCCTAGTTATCCTGTCGTAATCCCAGTATTTGTTTTCCCAGTGAAAATATTTATCTTTCCTTTTCTTAAATATCCGAAACGGTGTATTCGTATTATCATATATATGCAGTATATCGCACACTTCAACAAATCTTGGTATCAGATCCATTGCCTTTGCATATCGCGATCTGATCTTCTCTTCCGGAACCCCATGCCCCCCGAGTGATTCCCGAACCTTAACCCTTATAACGTTAACACCCGGATCAGACGTCAACACGTATATTCCACGGATAAAATATCCCTCTTCTTTTGCCCTGCATAACAGATTCAGATTACGCTCAGTCGAAAGCACTGTTTCGAATGTAAAGTCCGCCTTCTCCTTTAAAAATTCTTCCCGTAATTCCTCTGCTTTTAATGCAGCATCCATATCCGAACACAGATTAGTTCTTTTTATATCATCAGCATTTATATAAACGCCAACGGTTTTAGCCATTCTTGTGATTGTTGATTTTCCGCTGCCGTTGGGTCCGGCAAAAACCATTATTTCCGGCTTGAGGATTTTATCAGCTTGCATATTCCCTCCTGCCGTCCGGATATTCAAGATAAGGCCTGTTTGTTTCATCATCATATCCTGCAATAGGCAGGCCTTTGATCTTTCTTATCTCATTATCTATCCTTATAGATTCCATGAACCTTTCCGTCAGTTCATCATCTGATAATCCGCAGGTATAATCAAGTTCATTCTTCTCTTCCATACTGCACCTCCGCTATAAAAGCAACTCTCATAAACGCAATAATATTCTATCATGCATGAGCCTTATCTTTCAAGCGAATACCGTTTTATCCTCAATTATGCTTAAATCTCCCCGAACTAACCTTTGGGGTATCGATAGAGAAAAAAATGACGCGGGATCCCCACGTCGTTTCGGTGGCCCAGAACCTTACGGTCAGCCCCTTATCTGTTTTCCGAATTCTTTTCAAATAACTGCGGGTGGCCGGACTTGAAGGCCGAAAAAAATCGTAAAAACCAAGTAAAATAAGGAGGAAAGGAGCACCGACTTTTTTGTCCTTTTCCCGGGTCCACCTAAAACAGGAAGACCTGTAATCATATGCACAACGCCCCTCTATGCCATATCACATAAGGATCCTCCGAATCTCTTGTTCCAGGATTACCGCAGATCTGCACTTATCAGTCACTTTTTCCCAACAATCAGCAACCTTCCCTGAAAAGAGTCTGTACGTGTTAGTATTCTTCTTATTTCCCCGGATTCTGATACCGTGATAATACTTTCCTTTTGCTATGATCTTATCCCAAGGGTCGTCAAATGTCTCAACAGCATCCATTTCATCGTAAGCCGCCACAACCCACGTATCTGTACTGTCGCATGGAATAACAATAGCAATATGCGACATATCCTCATTGGCAAGCTCTGATTCAAGGATTGCCTTCCCATGTTCCATCTTAGCCGGAACGGATTCTTCGTGGACCTTGCAAGGAAGCTCTACCGGGCATTTTCTTTCTGCAATCTTTTCACAGTATAAAGGAAAAACTCTTCCCTTATCATCACAGGAAGTTGTCCCACACAGGCAATGTACTTCCTTCTCCTTCCTGACTACATCTCCATCCATCTGGATCACTATTGCGTCAATGTTGGGCTGAATCTCCCGCATTAGCATACCTATTGATTCCGTCTCTTTGCACCATCTCCAGACGCCTTTCCACCCATTCCCATATCGTCCAAGCATATCAGGTTCCGGTTGCAGCGAAAGATATCGGTTTTCTTCCCCTGTGATCTTATCTATTACAGCCTTCAGAACCAGATAGTCTGTAGGTCCTTCCGATACGATTCCTATCACTTTTTTCATAACAGCTCAGGGACACCTCCCAAAACTCCGTTGATCCATAGTCTGGATAATGGCTGATTCATTTTGAGCAGCTTATCAGAAACTTGAATCCGCCTTACTTCCACATGCCCCTGCTTATTCCTGTCAGTCGTAAACAGCCTGATATCATCGTTAGAAAGATCCAAGCCATCCAACACCAACGGATTATGCGTTGTAATAAAGACTGTTTTATCCTCTTCGATGATCTTACTGCTAAATATCTCAGCAACCTTTCGAGCAAGCCTCGGATTCATAGCATGATCAAAACTATCTATAGCAAACATCTTCGGAGCTTTCTCGTGCATTGCAAGTGCCAGCATGAACAGAACGTACAAAGCCCCTTCACTGGCATCGTAACCGGTAAAAGACGCAGCATCTTTCAAATACTTATCTCTAAACTCAATGATCTGCTGAGTGGTAGGCACTCCGGGATTCAGGATCGTCCTTTTCGGTTTGCTAACCCTAAATTCTGACGCCCAATCGATAAGCTCCAACATATCCTCCATATACATCGATCCAAACATGGCATCTTCCCCTTCTTTGTGGAGAAGATCCTGTATTGCTTCTGCCAGGCGTCCGCCATTCAATCCGATCGGATTTATCTGAACCGGATCTGCTATTGTTCCCCTGAGTGTCAGTGTATCCGGCTGATATATCCCATAATCACCGATGTAGTTTGCTGCAGTCGCATATTCACTTGCTGACAACGCCTCCGATATCGTAAAATATCCTATCTTATTATTTAATTGCGCACCACTCCTGTTGCTCCTGCCGTAAACACTCTCCCCATCGCAGGTTACACTCTCTGCAAAGTATTTCCATGTATCGTCATCACCGGGAACCGTCATATAATCCACGTATTCATAATCATGACCGGCCAGCTCCCACCTGACAGAGAAATCTATGGTTTTCGATTCTTTCTCAATTGAAAGAAATTTAGATTTATACAATGACGAAGTACTGAGTCTCACGCCCTTCCGTTGCAAGCTGACGGTATTAACTCTGTCCGTCATAGCCGCACTGAGCACACCTATTGCCTCCAGGATAGATGACTTTCCCGAGCCATTAGCGCCTATGAACACATTTACACGCCCCGGTTCAAACGAGACATCATATAAAGACTTAAAATTCCGGATTGCTATCTTCTTTAGCTTCATTTTATCCACTTTTATATATCTCCTTTCGCCGGAAACGGCTTATCTAAATCTTAGTTAAGTATATCACCATCTGTCAAAAAGTCCATATCTAAATTTTCAAAAATATTGTTTTTACAGGCATTATCGCCTTTTTAGATACTTCCCAATCCGTTATTATCGGCCTATCTAAATTTCGGTTAAACCTTCGATTTTTCAACAAAAAGGCTGTATCTAAATCGTATGCAGTTTTTCTTACATAAAAACAAGTGGAGCACCATGGCATTCCACGGTGCCCCTCTGTAGTGTAATGGTATTAACCTTTATTCGATGACCGACTCAGAGGGCAGATACCGGCAGTTCACAAAAAAAGAATAAATCTAACTACAAACACGCAAACGGAAAAGGCTTTTGACGTTTAGCTTTCGATGGTAAAATGCTCCATGAAAGGAATATTTGACCATGAAGCTCTATTTCCTTACGACGTCGAGCGACCGTAATACGTTGAATCTCCGTAATACCGGTCTTTCAAGGTACATCCGGACCAATACCTGCGGAAATAAAAATAGTCATCCGCATACCGCTTGTAGTGATAATCGTAAACTGTTCTCTTCTCAAAGAGCCGAAACCCGCTCTTCTCCGCCGTCCTGCGGGATGCCGGATTGTCCACGTCCATGACTGCCGTCAGATAATCGACTCCGTGTTTGCGGCAGAAATACTCCGCAAATGCCTCAGCAGCCTCGGACGCATAACCTTTCCCGGTATACTCACCGATCATCATCCACCCCATGTCATATTCATGAAGCATGTTCTGTTTACAGAAGGTTATGGCGCCCATGACTTCGCCCGTTACCTTGTTTTCAATCGCATGGCATCGCCATGTATCAAAGTCACCGTCCTCCTCCAGCTTACGGAAAGTGCGGATATAGTCTGGCATGTCTTCGCGCTTCGCGTCGACGTCCAGAAAATCCGGGCAATATTCCATTACCCGAGGATCGGTTTTAATCCTGTATAGCGCGTCAGCATCTTTCTCCTGAAATGGCCGTATGATCAGCCTTGGCGTTTCAATCTTCATTTGCTTTTCCCTCCAGATACCTTTTCAAACGACTCTCCATCTCCGTATTTCCGACCCTCACGGAAAAGATCAGAGAATCCAGGGCTGAATAAACGTGATAAGCGTTTTCAAAAACATCAAATTCATCCTTGCGGTAGGAAGTGCGATAATGCTTCAGAAATACGTTCCTAAAGAGTTCATATTCCTGCTCATGATAG
>JAGCUO010000050.1 GCA_017962825.1 Lachnospiraceae bacterium
TACTTATTCAGCCATTTAAGACTAAGATCAATACCTCTTGCCTCTGCGGCCGCGGTTATAATCACCGGTAGGCTTTACTCCGTCCTTGAGCGCTACGATGATATGTCTGTCCACACCTTCACCCTCACTGTAGGTATAAACATATTTGTTATCCTGAAGTGCGGAGTGGATGATCCTTCTTTCATAAGGATTCATAGCTTCAAGCTCATAAGGGCGTCCGGTACGCTTAACTTTGGAAGAAACATTCTTTGCGAGATTTTCGAGAGTTGCTCTTCTTCTCTCCCTGTAATCCTCAGTATCAACCTTGACTCTGATATACTGTTCGCTTTCCTTGTTAACAACAAGGCTTACAAGATACTGGAGTGAATCGAGGGTTGCTCCTCTCTTACCGATAAGGATTCCCATGTCGCTTCCGACGATCTCGATATCAAGTGCATTCTCACTGAGTTCGAATGAGGTCTTCATGGAAGCTTCAAGTCCCATTGCCTTGAAAACATCCTCGAGGAATTTTACAGCGATCGATTCATACTTTGCGGGATCGGATACGGGAATGATCTTTTCGGAGGACTGCTTTTTGGGAGCTTCTTCCTTCCTGGTCTCCTCTTCCTTAACTTCCTCTTTTACTTCAGCCTTCTTTTCTTCGGCTGCTTTTTCTTCCGCAATCTGTTCGTCGGACTTAACTCTTGCTTTGATGACTGCATTCTTGGCGCCGATTCCGAGGAATCCCGAAGAACCTTCGTCTACTACAACATAATCAAGTCTGTCACTGGTAACACCGAGATCCTGACATGCATCGGTGATAAGATCGTTTACCGTTTTGCCTGTATATTCTTTATATTCCATGATTGGTGACCTCACTTACTGTTTCTCTTATTAAATTCGCTTACCATATTTGCTTTGGCTGCCATTGAGCCGGGTGCATAATCAAGAGGTTTCGTAACATCATCACCTTTGACATCACCTGATGAATCTTTATTGACATAGGAAGCCTTACTCTGGATGCTGCGGGTATTCATAGCGGCATAAGCCTGCATTCTTTCCTGGTTTGCCTGCATCTTTTCAAGCTTCTTCTGGCTCTTTTCCTTATTATTCTCAATAAGTTCTTCAATATCGATCTTGTCGATACGCTTGTTCATGATTATCTGGATGATAACACGGACAACAGCGTTGGCGATCCAGTAAATACCGAGACCGGTAGGGAATGTGAAACCGATCCATACCGACATAAGAGGCATCATCACATTCATGGTCTTCATGGTCTGAGCCATCTGATCTGCCTGTGAATTATCTCCGGCAGGCTGTGACTGGGTAGGAGCAAGCTTGATGGAAAGCCACTGGGTGAAACCTGAAATAACAGGAACAAGGGCAGCTGCGATCATCAGCAGATATGCATGAGATACAAAGCTTTCCTTAATGATATACCAGGGTGTATTTCTGATATTGAGACCAAGGAAATTGTTGTAGATATCCAGAAGTCCCTTTTCACCTGCGGATGAAATGATCCTTGCACCTTCATAGGTAAGGTCCGAAAGTCCGTAGTGAGCGCTGATGACAGCCATGTCAGATGTAGAAGTTCTGTTAAGAACATCGATAATACCGTTGGAGAGATTTCCTTCCCTGATATTGGAAGCATACATCTTCAAGGCACTTGTGATACTGACAAGTTCATCGGGATTTTCCGAGATGAATTTACCGTTGTCGACAGCGATTATCTTATCGGTAAGAACCCTGAATACATTACCGATCTTGGTAACATATGCGGGAATCTGGTAGATAACCCTGTACAGAGCAAAGAGAATGGGTAACTGGATAAGAAGATATCCGCAGCTTCCGGTAGGTGATACACCGTACTTGGCATAAACTGCCTGAGTCTCGGCATTCATCTTCATTGCGGATTCCTGATCTCTCTTGCCCTGATACTTCTTCTGGATGGCCTTGATCTCAGGATTCATCTTCATTGAAAGCTTAGAGAACTTCTGCTGCTTGTAAGTCAGCGGGATCATACATACATTTACGATGATCGTAAAGAGTATGATGGAAAGACCGATATTGGGGATACCGATCTTATCAAGAACATAAAAGATACCCTCCATGATCTTACCAAGTATCCATACGATGTACTTGAAGATGGGAGTGGTATTGGGTGTTAAAAGAGTAAAATACATTAAATTCTCCCTGAATATCTTTTCCTCATTCTGGGAACAGGGTCTACTCCACCCTTGGAAAAAGGATTACATCTCAAAATTCTCCAAAGAGCAAGCAAACATCCTAATATTACACCGTTTTCCTCAATTGCTTCTTTTCCGTAGGAGGAACAGCTGGGATAATATGGACACTTCGTTCTCTTAAGAGGAGAAAGATATTTCTGATATAACGTGATCAACCAAATAAAGAATCTCTTCATATATAAATATGATCAATTGCCTGCTTTTTGCAGGATGCGATGGGAAGCTGCAAGACCCATCAGAGATCTTTGCGCATCTGAATATTTCATCAATGCAGCATTTTTCCTTGCAACAAATACTATGTCCAAACCACTATTGAACATATTCTCGGAATTTCTGAAGGCTTCTTTTGCAAGCCTCTTCACACGGTGTCTTACGACACTGTTTCCGATCTTCTTACTGACGCTTACGCCTACACGGTTAAAGGATTCCCCGTTTTCTCTGACATACATAACGAAATAATCGTCTGCGAAGGATCTGTGTGTCCGGTAAACATCCGAAAACTGTGCGTTACTTCTTAATCTTTCCATATTAAATGATCGGAAAAACAAAGGTCACATCAAATGTGACCTTTACTTTTAAGCCGATAATTTCTTTCTGCCCTTTGCTCTTCTGCTCTGAAGAACCTTACGTCCACCGGCTGAAGACATTCTTGCTCTGAAACCGTGAACCTTGGCATGA
>JAGCUO010000051.1 GCA_017962825.1 Lachnospiraceae bacterium
GTATTTCCCAATCTACTGCTGATCAACTGGAAATTCCAAGGGAAAGACTCCCCGGTTATGCGGATGATAAATCCCAGTCCGGCAGAAGTTGAGGCAATCACAAAATTCAGGATGATCGGATTCAACTGCCGACGATATGACAATCATATTCTCTGGGCGAGGATCCTTGGATTCAGCAATGCGGAGATTTACGATATCAGCCAGAAGATTATCGGAAAAAGTTCCAATGCGTTTTTCAGGGATGCCTACAATTTAAGTTATACCGACGTTTATGATTTCTGCGCAACAAAACAAAGCCTTAAAAAATGGGAGATTGAACTCGGACTTCACCATCAGGAGCTTGGACTTCCCTGGGATCAGCCGGTAGAAGAAAATATGTGGGAGACGGTGGCTGCATATTGCGACAATGATGTAATAGCAACAGAAGCGGTATTTGACTCCCAGCAGGCGGACTTTAAGGCGAGACTGATTCTGGCGGATATTTCCGGACTTACACCCAATGACACGACAAACAGCCATACCACCAAAATTATATTTGGGAATGATAAGCACCCCCAGAGCCAATTTATCTATACCGATCTCAGCGAGATGTTTCCAGGGTATACCTTCGAACACGGAAAGAGCAGTTACCGTGGGGAGGATCCCGGAGAAGGCGGACGGGTCTATGCGGAGCAGGGAATTTATACCAATGTGGCTTTGCTGGATGTTGCGAGTATGCACCCCACAAGTCTTGAGCAGCTCCAGATGTTCGGACCGGAATACACGGAACGGTTCAGCATGCTGAAGAAAGCAAGGCTTCTGATCAAGCACAAGAATTATGAAGAAGCCAAGAAGATGTTCGACGGAAAACTTGCGCCGTATCTGACGGATAAGGATGCCAAGGGACTTTCCTATGCACTGAAGATCGCGATCAACAGTGTTTATGGTCTTACTTCCGCATCCTTCGACAACCCTTGCCGAGACCCGAGAAATATCGACAATATTGTAGCAAAGCGAGGAGCCCTCTTCATGATCGACTTGCAAAAGGCCGTTCAGGAGAAGGGCTTTACTGTTGCCCACATTAAGACCGACTCTATTAAGATTCCTGATGCGACACCTGAAATTATATCCTTTGTGACTGATTTCGGAAAACAGTATGGGTATACCTTCGAGCATGAGGCCACCTATGACCGGATGTGTCTTGTCAATGACGCAGTCTATATTGCCATGTATGCCACCGTAGAGAAATGCTATGAGCTTTACGGAAAGGAATATGTGGAATCGGACCGGGATATTCTGGAAAAGAATAAAGCGCATCCAGGCGAGTGGACAGCAACCGGGACACAGTTCCAGGTTCCTTATGTATTTAAGACTCTCTTTAGTCACCAGCCTCTGGAATTCAAGGATTTCTGCGAGATCAAAACAGTAACTACCAGCATGTATCTGGACATGAATGAAGGAATGGCGGAAGGCGAGCACAATTTTATATTTGTAGGTAAAGCCGGAAGTTTCTGCCCGGTCCTTCCCGGAACCGGCGGAGGGATACTCCTGAGAGAACAGGTGGTTAAGGGAGAGACAAAATACAATTCCGTTGGAGGAACGAAAGGATATCGCTGGTTGGAAAGCGAGACTGTGAAAACTCTCGGAAAAGAAAAAGATATTGATGTCTCTTATTACACAAAACTGGTATGGGATGCCAGAGCAGCAATTGCCGAATACGGCGATGAAAATCTGTTTATACCGGAAGATGACTCTATACGTCTTCCATGGTAATTATATTTTCGAAAGGAGCAACTAAATCATGGCACAGAACAGAAAGTACATTCCGGAGATCGCACTGGAGAATGCGAGAATTATATTCAAGAATTTCCGTGGAGCGAGCGAGAAATTCAATCCGGAAGGCAAGCGGAATTTCGGGGTGATCATTCCGGAAGAGATCGAAACGCAGCTGATCGACGACGGATGGAACATCAAGCATCTGCAGCCCAGGGACGAGGATGATACGGGTTCCGCATATCTGCAGGTTGCGGTGAGTTATGACTACTATCCTCCTGCAGTGTACATGATCGCCGGCGGAAAAAAGACGCTGCTGGATTCCGACACGATCGATATGTTGGATCGGGCAGAGATGGAGAATGTGGATTTGGTTATCACGCCATATCTCTGGGAGATGAGCGGAAAGACCGGCGTAAAGGCATATCTGAAGGAGATGTACGTAACAATTAAGGTCAGCCGCTTTGCGGATAAGTATGCCGATCTGTAATTATATTTAAGGGGGTGGTCCGGTGAAACCGTTGCTTGCGGAGTATCAATGGGATGCCGTCGAGAGACTGGACAGCGGAAAAATTCTTTACGGCGGTGTCGGCAGCGGAAAGAGCCGGACTTCCCTCGCCTATTATTTTTGCAAGGAATGCGGCGGGATCATTGATGGGTTCTGGCATGGGGAAGATGTGAATTTTCGTGAAATGACAAATCCGAAGGATCTTTATATCATTACCACGGCCAGAAAACGGGACACGGCAGACTGGGAACTGGAGATGGTTCCCTTTCTGCTGGGTTTCGGAAATGGACCTAAAGTTACCGTAGACAGTTGGAACAATATCAAGAAGTATACAGAGACAGAAGGAGCGTTCTTTATATTTGATGAACAGCGGGTGATCGGATCCGGGCAATGGGTCAAGGCATTTTTAAAGATCGCCAAGAAGAACCGATGGATCCTGGCGTCTGCAACACCCGGAGACAGTTGGGCGGATTATATCCCTGTGTTTATCGCAAATGGATTTTACAAGAACCGGACAGAATTCAAAGCCGAGCATATGCTGATCACTTATCACAGGAATATTCCAATTGTAACTGGTTATACCGGGATCGGAAAGCTCAGACGGCTAAGAGATTCCGTGCTGGTTGGTATGGATTACGACAAGGTGAACGTCCGCTATAACGAAGTTCGGATGTGTGATTACGATTCGGCCAAGTATAAAGATATCATCAAGCGTCGGTGGAACGACGAGGAAGACCGACCGATCCTCAGCATCAGCGAATATTACTCCCTGCTGAAGAAAGTCGTTAATTCCGATCCAAGCCGTGGCGAGATGGTTCTTGAGATCCTGAAAGATAATCCGCGACTTCTTATATTTTACAACTACAACTATGAGAGGGAAATCCTTAGGAATTTGCCTTATCCGGAAGGAACGGTTATTGCGGAATGGAACGGAGATAAACACGAGATCGTCCCGACAGGAGACAAGTGGGTATATTTGGTCCAATACTCATGTACGGAAGGATGGAACTGCAAAGAAACGGACAGCTGCGTTTTTTATTCTCAGAACTATTCTTACAGGGTTATGGAGCAAGCTGCCGGCCGGATCGATCGAATGGACAGCCCCTACCGGAATCTGTATTACTACCATCTTCGATCTAATGCTCCAATCGATATCCGTATTGCAAGATGCATCCGTCAGAAGAAGACCTTTAATGAAAGGAGCGATTTTCAACAGAGCGGAATGAAAAATTTCAATACTTGAAAATTCGCGAAAAAAACACGTCCTGTAATGGAGGGGAAGTAGGGTATGTCCAGTATTAGTCTGGAAACTGCCTTATTATCCCCTTTTCTTTTTTTCGGAGGTGATTCGGAATGCTGGAAAGAGACTTCCAAGGAAAGCTTATTAAAGAAATCAGAGAACGGTTTCCAGGTAGTCTGGTATTCAAAAACGATTCGACCCAGGGACTTCCGGATCTGACTGTTCTTCACGGGAAGCATTGGGCATTCCTGGAATGCAAGAAAGGACCGAAAGAAAAACATCAGCCGAATCAGGACTATTATATTTCCAAAGCCGAAGGGATGTCCTTCGGTCGTTTTATTTGCCCGGAAAATAAAGAGGAGGTCCTGAATGAACTTCAACAGGCATTCGAACTTTGAAGGCCTGCATGCTTTCATGAGTGCCAGCAAATATCATTGGGTCAATTATTCCGATGAGAAAATGCTGACAGTCTGGAAGAATATGCAGGCTGCGGAACGAGGTACCAGACTCCATGCACTTGCAAAGGAGCATATCGAGTTGGGGATCAAGATGCCTCGGACCAAGAAAACGCTCGATGCATTCGTGAACGATGCGATCGGATTCCGAATGGAACCGGAAGTCGTTCTAGTATATTCCGAAAACTGTTTTGGTACGGCAGATGCCATCGGTTTTCGGGATGATTTTTTGAGGATTCACGATCTTAAGACCGGAGAGACCGTTGCCAGTATGATGCAGCCTCGCATATATATGGCGCTGTTCTGTCTGGAATACCGGAAGGAACCGGACCGGATCGAATCGGAGCTTCGAATTTACCAGAATGACGAAGTCTTCATCGAAACACCGGACCCAATGGAGATTCGAAAGATCATGGATACCATAGTGCGCTTTGACAATTTAATAAAGATCTCAAAGGAAAAGGGGTAAAAAGAGGGATGGGAAGCTATGGCGGAATCGGAATGGATATTCTCGAATCGCTGGCAAATGAAGATCGGGACTTTGCGCTCGCTTCCGAGATTGCCGACGAATTATATTCTGAAGATGACCTGATGCATTATGGTACGCCAAGGCATTCCGGTCGATACCCCTGGGGTAGCGGTAAAAATCCCTACCAACACGAAGCCTGGTTCCTGGCGAGAGAGCGGCTCAAAGCCAAGGGTCTTACCGAAACGGAGATCGCCAAGGTTATGAACCTCTCAACTACCGTTTACAGAGCCAGGGTCGCCATTGCAGCCGACGAAGAGCGGCGGGCCCGGTACGCGCAAGCTCAGCAATTATATTCTGAGCTCGGGCCCAAATGGACAGAAATCGGCAGACGGATGGGTCTCCGGGAGAGTACGGTCCGAAGCATGCTGCAAAGCGATCGGGATACGAGAAGCTCTATCGTGAAAACGGCGGATATCCTGAAGGATGCCTTGAAAGAGAAGAAATACATTGACGTCGGGCCGGGTACCGAGACCATGATGGGGATCGCCAAGACTAAACTGGATACAGCAGTCCAGATGCTCATGGAAGAAGGTTACACGGTCCATCATTATAGGCAGGCGCAAGCCGGCATGCCAGGAAAATATACCACTATGTCGGTGTTGTGTCCTCCCGGGACGACGAAGAAAGAGCTGCTTGACAACCGGACCGATATCGCCACGATTATCGACTATCGTTCCAGCGAAAGAGGAAAAAACATATACGGTATCGAACCTCCAGCACCGGTCAACTCCAAACGGATTGCGGTCCGATACAAGGAAGACGGAGGCGGAGACAAAGACGGCGTTATCGAGATTCGAAGAGGTGTGGAAGACTTATCCTTGGGTAGTTCCAACTATGCCCAGGTCCGAATAAATGTGGACGATTCTCATTATTTGAAGGGAATGGCAGTCTACAATGACGGAAAGGATATGCCGAAAGGCGTGGATATTATATTTAATACCTCTAAAGGAAAAGACACGCCGATGATGGGACCGAAAGACAATACGGTCCTGAAACCTCTGAAAGATGATCCGGCGAACCCATTCGGAAGCCAGGTAAAAGTAAAAGACGGAGAAGTTGTCGGGCAAAGACATTATATCGGGGAAGACGGAAAAGATCATCTTTCCCCGATCAATATTGTCAATGAGGAAGGAGACTGGAGGACCTGGTCAAGGACATTATCCTCCCAGTTTCTAAGCAAGCAGTATCCAACGTTGGCTAAGCAGCAGCTTAATCTTCAATATGAAAAAGCGAAGAATGAGTTCGAACAGATTGACAAGCTGACCGTTCCGGAGATCCGGAAAAAGATGATGGATACGTTTGCGGACGAGTGCGACAGTGCCGCTGTATATTTGAAGGCTGAGGCTCTTCCCGGTCAGGCTAGTCGGGTTATTCTGCCGCTTACGTCCATCAAAGAGAATGAATGCTTTGCTCCCTCTTTTCGGGAAGGCGAAGAGGTTATTCTTGTTCGATACCCACATGCCGGAACATTCGAGATTCCCGTCCTGAAAGTGAATAATCACTCCAAGGAAGGGTCTGATGTTATCGGAAAAGACGGACGAGATGCTATCGGTATCCATCCGAATGCAGCAAAGCAGCTTTCCGGCGCAGACTTTGACGGGGATACCGTTGTGGTTATTCCGGTAAGAGGACAGAACCTAAAGACCAGCAAGGCGATCCCCGATCTCATCAATTTTGCGGATAATTTTCATGAGACATACAAGTATCATGACGGCATGAAAGTCATGAGCGAGGGCTACAAGCAGCAGCAAATGGGCGTGGTCTCCAATCTTATTTCGGATATGACAGTCATGGGTGCTACACAAGATGAAGTCATTCGTGCGGTCAAGCATTCTATGGTTGTTATCGATGCGGTCAAACACCGTTTGGATTATTCTCAGAGTTACAAAGACAACGCGATCGATGAGCTTAAGCAGAAATACCAGAACGGTGGGGGCGCTTCCACAATTATTACCCGTGCCAAAAATGACCAGGTGATTAATCAGCGGAAGGCCGGCGATTATCGAATCGATCCGAAAACAGGAAAAGAAAAACTGTTTTATTCCGATCCAGTTACCGGAGAGAAGATCTATCGGGATACTGGTGAAAAGAAGCGACGTTATACCGTTGACGAAGAGGGAAACAAGAACTGGTACGAGACCGATCAGCTAAAGACTACCAAGGTTCCGAAGATGTCAGTGACCAGTGATGCTTACGACCTGGTTTCCAAGAAGAATGGTGGCATGCCGATCGAGAATATTTATGCGGACTATGCCAACAAGATGAAGCATCTGGCCAATGAAGCTCGCAAATCTTCTCTCGATATTGAGATGACCAAGGTCAATCCTTCTGCTAAAGAGGCGTATTCCAAAGAAGTGGACAGCCTCAAGGCAAAACTCAACGTGGCCAAAATGAACAAGCCGCTGGAACGGAAGGCACAGACCCTGGTAGGTGAGATCATGAAGGCCAAGAAAGCAGACAACCCCGGCATGGATTCGGATACCGAGAAGAAAGAAAAGAGTAAGGCCCTCATCTATGCTAGAAATGCCGTGGGTGCTGATAAAACTGCCGCTTCCGTAAAGATCACAGATTCTGAATGGAAAGCAATTCTTTCTGGTGCTGTCAGTTCCAATGTTCTTCGTGAGATCTTTGATAATACGGACCTGGATCGTTTGAAACAACTGGCCACCCCGAAGAGTGAAATAGGCCTGTCCGCAGCTCAGATAGCTCGCATTCACGCGTACGCAAACGGAAAGCACACGATTGCCGAGATCGCAGATGCACTCGGTATCTCTGCTTCGACGGTTGAGAAGTACATTAAGGAGTGACGGGCATGATGAAACTGTTTACTGGCCTTGATTCCGTTCGGCCCACGTATGAGAGAAAGGAGGGCTGATTGATGGCAGCTATGCTGACGACAGTTGACAATCCTTATGATCCCCGGTCACAGTTTGATGAGTGGTACGCTTACGATCGCCTGCGTGCACGTGAGCATAACGTTCCCGATTCATGTTCCCTGCTGGCCCGGCTCGCCATTACTAGCCCCCAGCTTAGTGACGAGCTGAACGCCCAGATCATTGAGGATGCCATTGATGACATTGTTAAAGCGGATCCCGAACAAAGCTATAAAAAGATTTCAGTTTGAGTTCGGTTTCGCTTTGCGATTTCATTTCGGATTTGGTTGAAAGTTTTAGTTTGCTTCTTTGTATTTGTTTTGTGTTTTGATTTATTTTAGTTTGAAGATTGTGAATGCTGCAGCTCATGATGATTAGCATTTGAATGTCAATTGATTTGAGTTTGCGGTTAGTTCTTGATTAAAACAAATTGATTTGTCTTTAACGAAACAGAAAGCAAATAGTTTTCAATTCAAAAACAGAAAAAAGAAAATAAAAAATGAAATTACTCGACACACTGTAAGGATTTCAAATTTGTAGCACATAGGGAGGGGGTCCCTACAGACCCTCCCCCCTGTGCATCGCCGCTGATCTCAAAAAATTCTCCGGGGGGTTATATTCTCAGAGGTTTTTCTGCCAGAAACTTTTGGTGATTATATTTTCTGAGGGGGTGATGCCCATGGATTATGTAGATTACGATCGTCCTTACACCTAGCAGAGGCCTTTAAGGCCTCTTGATTATATTTTAGAGCTCTTTAAAGGGATGACGGCGGTTTCTTGCCTGTTATATTCGGGCTCAGCTGGTTAGAGCACAGCCATGCTTTGGTCATTCGTGCGGGTTTGACCTCCCCTGACACGACCTTTCTCATCGCCCATGTGTACCTCCTTACACATCCTGTTGGTGGATCTTTTCGCTCCTTCGAGATCTGCATATATTTACCGCCTGTCATTCCTTTAAAGAGCTCTAAAAGTATGCATAAACTTTAGTAAACCCATACCAAAGGAAGGTGAAGTATCCTGAAACAGCATAGAAGTGCCACAACACCCAAGGGAAAAGAGGATCAAATGATCGCCCTTGCAGTTGAACAGGCCGAAAGAATGCTTCGGGAGGGCAACGCTCCGACACAGGTTGTACTTCATTACCTAAAACTTGGTACAACTCGGGAAAAACTCGAACAAGAGACGATCGAAAAGCAAAAGGAGCTACTCGACGCCAAGATTGAGAATCTTCAAGCCCAGCAAGGAAGAGAAGAACTCTATCAGAAGGCGATCGAGGCTTTCATTTCTTATCAGAGCAGTTCTCGAGATCCAGAAGACATAGGAGTTTGAGGCCATGAAGACTTATACAGAGCTAATGACCCTTCCTACATTCGAAGAACGGGTTGACTATCTCATGCTACATGGGACAATCGGTGAACCGACATTCGGTTATGACCGATGGTTAAATCAGAAGTTCTATACATCTTATGAATGGCGAAAAATCCGGAAACAGATTGCCATTCGAGATGACGGTTGCGATCTCGGCTGTGAGGATCATCCTATTAGCGGGCGGATTCATGTGCATCACATCAATCCGATTACCAAAGAGGACATCATTAATCACGATCCGAAGCTCTTTGATCCTAATAATCTAATCAGTGTTTCCGAGCTTACGCATCAGGCGCTGACATACGGATTAAAAGATCTGCTTCCCAAACCTCCGGTCGTTCGTAAACCATATGACACCTGTCCTTGGAGGTCGGAGTGCCTCTCTGAAAATTCAAAATGAGGTGAAATCATGGAAAGTATCCTGACCTCCATAAAGGTTATGCTCGGGATCGGTGAAGATTACACACAGTTCGATCCGGAACTGGTCCTTTTCATCAATTCCGCCATAAATAAACTCATTCAACTCGGAGTCGGTCCGGATGAAGGATTTGCCATTACCGGTATAGATGAGACCTGGGAAGATCTGGTCGACGGTAAAGGTAATGTCGAGATGGCTAAGGAATATGTCTATCTGGATGTCCGTACAGTCTTCGACCCCCCTTCCAATGCGTTTGTCGTTAGCGCATTTAAAGAGCATCAGCAAGAGATCGCCTGGCGTCTTACTGTTGCTTATGATATTAATAATCCTCGTGAAAAAGAGGTGATAGAAGATGCCTGAATTTGTTCAGTCTGAAATTAAAACGGTAGGCTTAGGAGAAGAGATCGATCTTAATGATCTCCTATGGCATTCGGATGATGGGATGACCAAAGAAGAATTCTTAGAACTTATAGGGAAAGGTTCTGAGAATGAAAATAAGAAGTTGATCTTTGCAATTGAAAAAGTCTTTGCAGAAAAAGAGAAAGAAATAACACATGCTGATCTTGAAGAGCAGTTCATAAAAATGTACGATAAGGATCCCGATTCGGCATGGCGGGCATTAATGACTACCATTATATCTGCTAGTTTTCCGGAAGAAATGCTTGAGCATCATGGAATCGATGGTCAAAAGTGGGGAGTTCGTAATGGTCCGCCTTATCCTTTGGAGAGACAAAAAGGTAAACATCTTTCAGTAAAAGAAAAAGCCCGGATTATTCTTAGAGAATCTGATGATTTGACTCTTGATGAGCTTCGCCATCTGGTTTCCAAATTGGAACTTGAAGAGAAACTCACCAAAATGTCTGAAGAGGAAAAGAAAAAAGGAAAGGGCTACGTTACAAAAGGGCTTGAAAAGTTCGGCGATACAATCGTAAGTGTTGCTGTTCCTGCTGCAACGACATACGCTTTTAAAAAGATCGTAGAGAATGTCGGCGGTGAAGATGTAGTTGCCGAAATGTTCCCGAAAAAGAAGTAAAGGAGAAAAATTCAAAATGGCTAATTATACCTTTACTTTTAAAGATGATTCTCTTGAACATCATGGAATCGATGGTCA
>JAGCUO010000052.1 GCA_017962825.1 Lachnospiraceae bacterium
GACACTTTTGAAGAAACTGTCGATTTTGTCAAAGAGAACGCAGAAGAATGGAATTCGGAAGACCAGACGAACTTTGAATTCGTGATAATTTTGGACGGAAAGATCATCGGGGGATGTGACTGTGACCTCGGACACAGTGAAGACAGATCATACGCCACTCTAGGATGGATCATTAATAAGAAATACAGAAAGCAGGGGTATGCTTCGGAGGCTGCCTCTGCGGTTCTGAGATTTGCTTTTGAAAATCTGGGAATAGATAAGATATATGCTCAGTGTGACATCAATAATCCGGCCTCATTCGCAGTGATGCGCAAGATCGGGATGAAGTGTATCAATGATAAAGGTACCCGTACATACCCGAGAACCGGAGAAACATCGGGAGAATATACCTGCCTGATCACTCGTGATGAGTGGGAGACCAAAATACCATGGAACTATTGACAAAAGATCTTTTGCTCCGAACACTCACCTCGGATGATCTGGACGAAACAGCCAGGATGTGGAATTATCCCGATGGCGTGACGCCTAAAGAGGCGGCAGAGATCCTGAAAGGTATGCAGGATAACCTTAAAAAGAATAAGCCAGGCGCAATATATCATTTATGTCTTGGTGTATTTGAAAAGAGTGATCCGAAGCATATTGTGGGCTGGTGCGGGCTTGACGGCACTGCGGCGCCGGGACAGACGGTTCTGTTTTACATCATTGACGAAAAGTACCGGTGTAAAGGATATGCAACACAGTGTGCGGAAGAACTGCTGAGATACGCTTTTGAAGATATGGGATATGGAAGCATTCAAAGCGGTTGTGCGGAGGATAACACTGCATCGTACCGTGTCATGGAAAAAGCGGGAATGAGACTGATCTCAAGAACAAAGCACGGAGGGTATAATTTTTCGATCGACTATACGGATTACTTTAGCAGAGATACGAGATTATCCGATGGGGTATGAATATGGATGTGAAAACTTATCTGGCGGGATTTGATAAGGCGGAAAAGATAGCTCGCGGCATGGCAGGAGACGAGAAGTATCACTGCTTACGAGCAGGAGAAGAGTTTCTTTTGCGAATAGCCGATGGCGAAGACTTTGAGGAAAAGAAAAGGGAATATGAGCATCTTAAAATGCTTGGGGATGCAGGGCTTCCCGTTCCGAAGTGCATAGAACTGTCTAAGAGTGACGATGACAAAGTATTGACCTTACTTTCATGGATTCCGGGTGAAGAGGTGGAAAAACTGATTCCGAAAATGAGTCCGGAAGAGCAATATGAACTTGGTACTCAGGCAGGAAGTATTCTTCACAGGATTCACGAAGCCGCACCGGTAAATGATGCTTCAAAGGGCTGGTATGAAAGATACTTTGAAGTGATCACGCCCAGAATTGATGCTTATAAAAATGAGGGCATCCCTTTTGACGGTTCCGACAGGATATTGAACTTTATCGAAGAAAACAAGGATCTGGTGAAATCCCGGCCGCTTAGCCGGCACCACGGGGATTATCATACAAGCAATCTGATTGTAAACGCCGGCAAACTGTACGTGATCGACTGGCATACCATGGATTTTGACAGCAAAGGCGATCCCTGGTACGAGTTTAACCGGCTCGACACCAAGTATCCTGAATTTTCCAAGGGGCAGATTGATGCATACTTTGACAGTAAGGTGCCGGACGAGTTCTGGAGGCTGTTTGCTTTGTATATTTCCGCAAGCGCCATAACTTCCATAGTCTGGGCCAAGTACTGGGCGCCGGACAAGTTGGAGGAGATCATGGATCTGAACAGAAGTGTGCTTAAGTTGTTTGATGATATGAACAATCCGGTTCCTACGTGGTATCAACTTGATAATAAGGAGAACAGAAATGATAACACTTAAAAGACCGATCAAAGAATATGAATCAAAGGCGGTTGCCTTTAAGCAGGAGTTTATCGATAACGGAGAGACAACCATAAACGGAAGTGAACTCTTAGATCAGGTGGACTCATATGATGAGTGGCTGAGATCAGTGACAGCCAATACTTCACCCGATACTGTAAATCCGTCATGGGTAGTTACGGACACATATTTTGCTTTCGATGAAAATGACAGTATCGTTGGGATCATAGATCTTCGTCATGAATTAAATGATTTTCTTATTGATTTCGGGAACAGCGGTTACAGCGTGAGACCATCTGAAAGGCGAAAAGGGTATGCGACGGAGATGCTGAGACTTATTTTGGATCGAGCGCGCGAAACAGGAATGGATAAACTCCAGCTTTCGGTAGAACGTTCAAATGAAGCGTCTGTAAAGACTATAACGAAAAACGGCGGGAAGTATGAGAGAAGCTTTACCTTTGAAGGTGAAGAAGCGGATGTATATATAATCAATTTAGTATGAAGCGAAAACAAGTTCCTCTAAAAAGTGTATTAAATTATACAAAAGTCATATAAAAAAGTGCAAACACGGCAAACTCGCTCGAAAAAGTGCGAGCGCAATATTGAAAGTCGCTCGAAAAAGTGTATTATTGGTTTTGGAGGGTACATATATGTTCAGACGAAAAATCTCCGAAGAAATCTATAAATGGAAAAACAGCACAGGTAAAAAGAAAGCTCTTGTGATCAAAGGGATGCGTCAGATTGGTAAGACATTTATCGTTCGGGCTTTTGCCGATGAAAACTATGAAAATGTTGTCTACATTAACTTTAAGGATAACGAGTCGGCAAAGCGGATATTTGACGGAGATTTCGTAGTTGACCGGATGACTCTTGATATATCGGCAATGATTCCCGGGGTTCATTTTGTGCCGGGGAAAACGGTAATCATATTTGATGAGGTTCAGGAATGTGCCAATGCAAGAGCGAGTTTAAAAGCATTTATGCTGGATGGCCGCTACGACATTATTTGCACCGGC
>JAGCUO010000053.1 GCA_017962825.1 Lachnospiraceae bacterium
AGTACAGAAAGACCGTGTGTGACACCACAAGCTGCAGGCTTATTTTCGGGGAAGCAGATTTTCTGCCGGGGATCGTGGTAGATAAATTCGAGGATGTTCTTGTGGTGGAATCCCTCGCACTCGGTATAGACAGGTTAAAGGAAAAAATTTTAAATGAGGTTAAGAAAATCCTCAAAAATGACGATATAATTATACGAGGTATTTACGAGAGGAGTGACTCTAAAGTAAGATTGGAGGAAGGCCTCGAAAGATTTAAAGGATTTATAGGGGATGAGTTTGATACAAAGGTGCTCATCTCGGAAAATGATGTAAAGTATTACGTGGACATATGTGACGGGCAGAAGACCGGATTTTTCTTAGACCAGAAGTATAACAGAAGGGCTGTGGCAGGCATCTGTAAGGATAAGGAGGTCTTGGACTGTTTCACACATACCGGTTCATTTGCACTGAATGCTGTTAAAGGCGGAGCAAAACATGTTACAGCTGTGGACATCTCACAGACCGGTATCGATCAGGCACGAGAAAACGCGGAACTTAACGGATTTGGATCCAAGATGGATTTTGTGGTAAGTGACGTGTTTGATTATCTGCCCAAGGTACTTAACGAAGGCAAAAAGTTTGATGTAGTCATACTTGATCCGCCTGCTTTTACCAAGTCAAGAGATTCGGTTAAAAATGCTTCTAAGGGGTATAAGGAAATTAACCTTAGGGCTATGAAGATACTAAAGGATGGCGGTTATCTTGCCACGTGTTCGTGCTCGCATTTCATGACACAGGAACTGTTTTTACAGGCAGTGGCTTCTGCAGCCAAGGATGCACACAAAAGGATCCGTCAGGTGGAATACCGTACCCAGGGTCCCGACCATCCGGTATTATGGAATTCGGATACTTCTTTTTATCTTAAGTTTTTAATACTGCAGGTTTGTGACGAAAGATGAGATAGTCATTTCATCCATGGAGGGATATTGTGGTCACTTTTAATGTTAGATCGAAAAATAAATCCGTAAAGCTGCTCTTATGCTTTATCATTACTTTGGGGTTTATCATTTTCTCCAAGTATGTTGAAGCCAATAAGAGCATGGAATTCGGTTTTGGCGAGATGAAGCTTCCTGCTACGTCTTTCCTCGGAATCCTACAGGCTATGATAGGACTTATGTGTATAGTGATGGTCTGCCTGGACTATAAGATCGGACGCGTACTGGCGTATATATTTACGCTCGGGTCCATTTTTTTCATGTTCATGGGGATCATCAGGAGCGGAGAGATGTCTTCTCTGCCCGGTATATATAATTCCATCATTACGGTTGTTTCGGTAACCATCATTTCCCTCGGATTAAGTAAGGCCGACAAAAGAGCTGTTACGGATTTCCTTACGGTATTAAGGAATAGAAGAGGTTTTGTAACTTTACTTGAAAATTCCATCAGAGAGAAGAAGCATTTTCATGTTATATACTTCGAGATAGAAAACTTCAGGACCATAAATGATAATCTGGGTCATAAGTACGGAGATTTGGCATTAAAGACCGTTGCTGATAAACTTCGTGAAGTTGAAAATGAAGACAATGTTTATGTAAGCCGTATAGGCGGAGCTGAATTTGCTGCAGTAGTATTCGGTGCCATCGATCCCGAAAGTTTTGCGGCCAAGGTTATAGAAAAGATGGGTACCAGCATCACGAATGTTGATGATGATTTTGATATCAGGCTTACGCTTTCGATATATTCCGGTATATCCACTTATCCGGATGATTCTACCAATTCTGATGATCTCTTAAAGTATGCGGATATCGCGGTATTTAATGCGAGACTCGGACATTCAAAGAACAGAATATGTTTCTTTAACAACGAGATGAAGGAAAGATTCTTCAGGCAGATAGAACTTGAAAGGATCGTTAAGGAGAGTTTACAAAAGAATTATTTCTATCTGGTATACCAGCCTCAGTTTGAGATAAAGGAAAAGAAACTGAGAGGTTTTGAGACCCTGATAAGGCTTCGTCTTCCTGACGGGACCATGATAAGTCCCGGAGAGTTCATACCTGTTGTCGAAAAGACCGAGCTTATAAACAAGATCGACAGTTATGTAATAAGAAGAGCGCTTAATGAAGCAAAGAAGATGGTGGAGATAAAGAATAAGGAGATAACTATTTCGGTTAATGTTTCCGCCAAGAATATATCATCACCCGGCTTTGTCGATGAGGTTACCAAAGCTCTTAAGGATTCGGAGTTCCCGCCCGAGTGCTTAGAGATAGAGATCACAGAATATTCGTTTGCCGAGGATAGGGATATCACTATAGAGAATGTTACCAAGCTCAGAAAACTCGGTATTCAGATAGCACTTGATGATTTCGGTACCGGATATACATCACTGTCACAGGTAATGCATCTTCCCATCAGTCTGCTTAAGATCGATAAGAGCCTTATTGATGATATCGAGAATAATCAGGTCAACAGGGAATTTGTCGATGCCATCATCTATATGGGACATCTGATGAATTGTGAGGTTATTTCCGAAGGTGTTGAATCCCCTGAACAGTTGGGACTTCTTATGGATCATGAATGTGATTTCATTCAGGGATTTGTCTGGGGAAGACCTTTGGAGTTTAATAACGCAGTTGAATTATGCGAAGAAAATTAAATCTATTCGAGGACGCCATGAAAAAAGAGTATACGCCGTTACTTCCTTTTGATGGAACACAGAATGATAAGTTTGAGATGTATGATAAGGCTGAATATAAATGCAGGCTGGATATGTATCGTGAGGAGAAACCGGTTAAGATACACCATAATACCATGATAAAGTACTACAGCTGCAAGTATGAGGAAAAACCGGTCAGGCTTGGAGGTGACTGAAGATCGGGAACTGTCCGTCACGAGCCCTTTATGATTTATATGTATTAAAAAGGAGTCATGATTGACTCCTTTTTTGTATGTCTGACACATTTATTAAAAAAGAGGGAGTCAGCAGACTCCCTTTTACAGGTCAAAATTTCTTGGGTTCACCGTACTCTTCACCGAAGGTATCTACAGTTACTTTGCTGATAATCTGGGGGTTAAGAGGTCTGTCCTGGAAATTTACTCTTGTAGTTGCAATCCTGTCTACAGCTTCCATGCCTTCTGTAACCTTTCCGAAAGCAGCATAAGCACCGTCAAGATGGGGTGCATTCTGATGCATGATGAAAAACTGTGAACCTGCAGAATCGGGATCCATAGCTCTTGCCATAGAAAGAACACCGCGGGTATGTTTTAAATCGTTCTTGAATCCGTTCTGAGCGAAT
>JAGCUO010000054.1 GCA_017962825.1 Lachnospiraceae bacterium
AAAAAGCAGGATTAGAGACTGCGGGAGGCGGTATCGCATTCTCGGTGCCTGTGGACAGACCCGCAGGCTTTGAGTAAATTTCAGTAACATTTTTCAGGGGTTCCCTAGGGGGTTCCCTCGTAGGGGGACGGTGTCAGAACCTCCTTTCTTACTTGGTTGTTGAGATTCTGAAAAAATTCAAGTCCCATCTTCCGTACGCTGGCGTCGGCGGAAATGGACCGGCAACCCCGTCCCTCCGGACCGTACTGATGGATGTTCTTCTTTGAATGCTGTATAATAAAATATATAATGATCCGTGGGGGAAAGTATTATGAAAAAGTCGATTACAACAGTATTTTTTATGGTCATGTTAACTTTAACGCTTACGGCCTGCATGCCTCCCGGCTATTCCAAGGAGCATGTAAAAGAGATAACAAAAGCCCATTCGGCTGAGGCAACAGACTGGTTTAAAGCAAATCTACCTGAGGCGAAGGTCAAGTCGGCCGAGGCATACAAAAACGGGATCGATCTTTTCGCTGCTATCAGCGGAACATACACTTATGAGGGCGGCACATACGAATACATCTACGATTACTACAACGGCAACATGTATCTCGGATATGAGTATGTCAAAGCGGCAGAAGTGGCACAGAGGCTCATGGAAGACTTTTTCGGATCCGATGTAAACGGCGTGAACCTTCATACACCGAGATTTTCTTTTGATACAATGTGTGAAAACGACAATGGCGGAAGGTACCCGAACTCGTCCGAATACGGTTCGATTATATCGACCAATTGGACATATATCCTTCCCGCAGGAGCCGATGCCGAAGAGTACGGAAGACTCATGATCGAAGATGGCCTTGGAGACTCGTGTTATCTGAATATTTACTGTGATACCATCCCCGCATACGACAGGCATTTCTTTGATGAGTTCCCCGGCATCGCTTCCGTTTATTACTCGGTCAAGGCCGATTTCGAGTTCGATGACATATACAAGGTATGGTACCGGGCTGACAAGGCGATCTATTATCACTTAAGGCTTACGAAATTGAATGATACCCTGTACGGAGGATACTATTACGAGATCATCGATACTTTTGACGAAAACGGCGAGGTCGTCGAACATACCGATGATTCGGACGATTACGACCCCTCGACTTTTTACACGGAAAACGGAGACGGTTCGTTCACTCTGTGCATACCGCCCGGACACGCCCAGGCCGTATTGTTCGGTCCTAAAGGAAAGTATTATAATGTCAGGCATACAAGTGACGGGGAAGTCATCAAGATCAATCTCGACGGATGGGATAAAAGCAGTTTTGAATATGACAAGGATTATGACGATTTCATCATAAACGACATCGTGCTACCCAAGAGCAAACTGAACCTGTACATGCGTATAAATGCATCATCTTCGGATGACGGAAAATATGAGATCGTAGTGGAATAACCGAAAAGACGTTATGAAAAAGGACATCCGATGGGATGTCCTTTAATAGTTCAGAGGCTTGGGTTCCCTCCTTGGGTTCCCGGGAAAAAGCGGCGCCGGAACCCCCTTTCTATCAGTGTTTTTTCAACTTACATTGTTCAAAGTCTCCGCGGGCTGGCGCCCGCTCCGGTCGGCGCAGATCCGAGATCCACCGGACCTCGTGCGCCCCATCTTCCGCACTACATGAAGACTAAGCAGAAATGCTTAGTCTTTTTTCATTATATCTTTGCACCGATAGCTCATTAATATATTTCCTAGTGCAATAATCCCAAAAGTATGATAGAATAATTCCGAACATCAGTTCTGAAAGGTGGACAAGAATATCCCAAATGGGAGAATTTCCAGAAGACTATTTCTCGAGCAATGATTGCCTGTGAAAACGCCGGACACAGTATTTTAGACCAAATTCCCGAGATCGGGAATTTGGTAGTAGGCGGTGTAGCTCCACGAAAAAGGTTGATTATGAACTCACAAGGTTTGAAGGATAAGCTATGAACATCTATTTTGCAAGACATGGCCAAACGGACTGGAACATACTCCGCAAAGTTCAAGGGACCACAGACATCCCCCTGAATGAAACCGGGATCAGGCAGGCAAATTTGTTATGTGAGTATTTTGAAAAGCAAAGTATCTCACTTAATAAGGTCTACACAAGCCGCCAGATCAGAGCGGAGCAGACTGCCCGGATAGTAAGCGACAGGTTTAAGATCGATCACGAAGCCGTTCCCGGACTGGAAGAAATGAATATGGGTGCTTTTGAGGGCCATACCTGGGCAGAGACAGAGACTTTATATCCTGATGAATTAAAGCGTTGGAATTCCAATAAACGATATGAAAGAACACCCGGCGGGGAGTCTTACCAAATGGTCTTAGAAAGGTTATTCCACGCGTTGGACGGTATTATTGAGAGACATGATCCTTCTTTTGACCAAAATCTTCTTGTCGTATCGCATGGTGGTGTCATCATGACGTTAATCGCCATTAACGAAAGCATTCCGTTTGAAGAATCTCACTTAAAGATCGCGATCCCCAATGCTGAACCAATTTGCTTTTGCATTGATGATCTGATGCATATAAAAAGAAAGGCTTTAGAAACATAAATATTTAGGTAGGTACATATGGCGGAATGGGTTTCACATTTGATCGTTGCAGACAGAATACTGGAAAAGCTCCCTTGGCTTGCGAGGCATGAATTCTGTGTTGGTAATATTGCTCCCGACTGCAATATTCCCAATGATGACTGGACAGAATTTACTCCTTCCAGGCAAGTAACACATTGGATGAAAGATGCAAGAAAAACCACGGATGACTGTAAGGTTTTCAGGGACGAATACATTGTAAAGAGACTTGATAAGATCACATCTAAGGAAGAATTATGCTTTTTATACGGTTATTATACGCACCTGATAACCGATGCGGAGCTGCAAAGAACCATCCGAGATGGGCAAAGAGTTGCTGAAGCCTGGAAACGGGCTAAGGCGATTGATGAACTATACGAAAAATCTGCCGGTATGGAAGAAAACTGGGATAATTTCAAAAAGTTGTTTCCCGACAGAAAAGACCGTATGAAGGATTTCTTTGTGATAGAGCGGGAATACCTTGATACTCATCCCGCTTCAGGATATTTTACAGAGATTCGGGGATTGGAATATTTCCCCGATTATATCGATTATTTGCCTCAGGGTGCAATCCCTGCCAAAGTTAAGATGATGTACTATCTTCCATCGCTTGAGGAGGGCATGTATCCGTTCGTAGGATTCTCTCGTAATGAATATATGAGCTTTCTCGATTCTGCTGTGGCAAAATCTATCGATGCAATAACCGAAACGGAAAGATTACTACAAAACAAGGAAATGCTTTGAAACTCGACTGAAAATGGAGGATTTAGGCAGTGAGCAAGGAGTTAACAGCACAAGAGAAAAAAGTGATAGAACAATATTCAGGATTTCCGGAAGGAAAAAGATTGTCTTATACAAAAGCACATGAGACAGAATTTATAATCACAATGCGTTACATACATGAAT
>JAGCUO010000003.1 GCA_017962825.1 Lachnospiraceae bacterium
TCTTTCAACAAACGGTGATACACACCTTGGTGGTGATGACTTCGACCAGGCAATCATCAACTGGATGGTTCAGGATTTCAAGAGCAAAGAGGGCGTAGACCTTTCTGGCGATAAGATGGCTATGCAGAGACTTAAGGAAGCTGCAGAGAAGGCTAAGAAAGAGCTTTCCAGCGCCATGACCACCAATATCAATCTTCCTTTCATTACCGCTACCAGCGAGGGACCCAAGCACTTCGACATGAACCTCTCCAGAGCACAGTTTGATGAGCTCACCAGAGATCTTGTTGAGAGAACCGCAATCCCCGTTCAGAACGCTATGAAGGATGCAGGACTTACCAATGCGGATCTCGGACAGGTTCTCCTTGTCGGCGGATCAACCCGTATCCCCGCAGTTCAGGATAAGGTTCGCCAGCTTACCGGCAAAGAGCCTTCCAAGAGCCTTAACCCCGATGAGTGCGTTGCTATCGGTGCTTCCATCCAGGGTGGTAAGCTCGCAGGCGATGCCGGTGCAGGTGATATCCTTCTCCTCGATGTAACTCCTCTTACTCTTTCAATCGAGACCATGGGAGGTATCGCAACTCACCTCATCGAGAGAAACACCACCATCCCTACCAAGAAGAGCCAGGTATTCTCCACCGCAGCCGATAACCAGACTGCAGTTGATATAAATGTCGTACAGGGTGAGAGACAGTTCGCACGCGACAACAAGTCCCTCGGACAGTTCAGACTCGACGGCATCGCTCCCGCTCCCAGAGGAGTACCTCAGATCGAAGTTACCTTCGATATCGATGCAAACGGTATCGTTAACGTATCCGCTAAGGATCTCGGAACCGGAAAAGAGCAGCACATCACCATCACCGCAGGCTCCAACATGTCCGACTCCGATATCGAAAAGGCTATCAAAGAGGCTCAGGAGTTTGAGGCTCAGGACAAGAAGAGAAAAGAAAACGTTGAGACCATCAACGATGCAGATGCTTTCGTATTCCAGACCGAGAAGGCACTTAACGAAGTAGGTGACAAGATCTCCGATTCCGATAAGTCTCAGGTTCAGGCTGACCTTGATAAGGTTAAGGAACTTGTTGCCAAGGTTAAGGGTAACGAAGCAAGCGCAAGCGAGTCCGACATCGACGCACTTAAGGCAGCTAAGGAGCAGCTCACCAATTCAGCTCAGTCAGTCTTCACCAAGATGTATGAAGCTGCAGGTGCTGCAGCAAATGCAGGTCAGGGCGCAGGCCCCGATATGGGAGGATTCTCAGGCGCAGGTGCAGGTCCCGAGCAGTCTTCACAGGGTTCTGCAGACGATGATGTTATAGACGGAAATTTCCGTGAGGTTTAATAAATATGGCAGAGAGTAAGCGCGACTACTACGAGGTTCTCGGAGTAGACAAAACTGCCGACGAGGCAGCGCTTAAAAAAGCATACAGGGTGCTTGCCAAAAAGTACCATCCGGATGCAAACCCCGGTGATAAGGAAGCGGAGGCCAAGTTCAAAGAGGCCTCCGAAGCCTATGCCGTTTTGAGCGATCCCGATAAGAGGGCTAAATACGACAGATTCGGACATGCCGCATTTGAAGGCGGTGCCGGCGGTGGCGGAGGATTCGATTTCAACAATATGGACTTCTCCGATATCTTCGGTGATTTTGGTGACATATTCGGAAGTTTCTTCGGCGGCGGAAGAAGATATTCATCCGCAAACAACGGTCCCATGAAGGGAGCAAACATCCGTACAAGTGTAAGGCTTACATTTATGGAAGCCGTATTCGGATGCAAAAAAGAGATCGAGCTTAACGTTAAAGAGGAATGTAAATCCTGTAAGGGAACTGGTGCCAAAGCCGGTACTGCTCCCGAAACATGCTCTACCTGCGGAGGTAAGGGCCAGGTATTTATCTCAAGAAATTCCGTATTCGGTCTTATGAGAAGTGCCGAAATCTGTCCCGATTGCCGTGGAACCGGCAAGATCATAAGAGACAAGTGTCCCGATTGTAAGGGTCAGGGATATATCTCCATCAAAAAGAGATACTCCGTTGACTTCCCTGCAGGTATTGATAACGGACAGGCTGTAAGCCTCGCGGAACTCGGTGATCCCGGAACGAACGGCGGCCCCAGAGGAGATGTCAGGGTTGAAGCAATTGTCGACAGACATCCCGTATTCCAGAGAGAAGGCTTCGATATATATTCGTTCGTGCCGATCTCGTATGCAGTAGCAGCCCTTGGCGGACCTGTTTTGGTAGATACCGTGGACGGTAAGGTCATCTATGACGTGAAAGCCGGAACTCAGACAGATATGAGAGTAAGGCTTAAGGGTAAGGGAGTTCCTTCATGGAGGAACAAGAACCAGAGAGGCGATCATTACATCACCCTGGTTGTGGAAACGCCCGAGAAACTTTCCAACGAGGCAAAAGAACTTCTAAAAAAGTTCGATGCACTTACCGGAGATTCTCTTCATGCCGCGGAAAAGGCTTCCGCAGCAGGTACGGAAACCAAAGAAAAACCTACAAAAAAGAAAAAATTATTTTAAAATTAGTAAAAGTGCAACACTATGTTGCACTTTTTTTTGTCATTTAGTGACTTGTAAGCTTTATACAAATACGATATATTAATTTTACTTAATGGATTAAGTTGCGGACGTGAGGGGTACAGGGGAGTTAATATATGGTATCAATGAAGGATATCGCCCGTGAATGCGGTGTATCGGTAGCGGCGGTAAGTAAGGCACTCAGCGGACAACCGGATATCAGTGAGGCTACACGCGAGAAGATCAAGCAAGCTGCAAGCAGTATGGGCTATCAGCCCAATTCCGCGGCCAAGGTCTTACGCACTCACAGATCCAATAACATTGGCGTTTTGTTCGTTGATGAAGCACACAATGGTCTGACTAATGAATTCTTTGCTCTTCTTCTCGACAGATTTAAGCATGTCGCAGATTCGAAGGGTTATGACATTACTTTCATAAACAGAGGCATTTCATCCGGAAGCATGGGCAACATGAATTATCTGGCTCATGCAAGATACAGGGCTTTTGACGGTGTCCTTATCGCGTGTATGGATTTCCATAATCCTGAGGTCATCGAACTTGCTCAGAGTAATATACCTCTGGTCACCATCGACTATTCTTTCGAAAACAGGATGTCGGTAGGTTCCGACAACGTATCCGGCATCAGAGATCTCGTTCTGTACTGTGCCAAGATGGGGCACAAAAAGATCGCTTACATTCACGATGATAATGACAGTGCCGTAACCAGAGACCGTGTGGGATCTTTCAAAGATACCATGGAAAGCCTGGGACTCAGTGTTCCTGAAAGCTATCTTCCCGTAGCAGAGTACCGCAAAACGGAAGGCTCCAGAAAAGCAACCGAGAAACTTCTGGCACTTGATGACAGACCCACATGTATCCTGTATCCCGATGATTTTTCCGCATTGGGAGGAATCGCGGCAATCAAGGAAGCTGGACTCGAAATTCCCAAAGATATTTCCATTGTCGGATACGACGGTATCAGGGTCGGAAGACATCTGACACCTTCTCTTACAACATTAAGACAGCCCACCGAGCTTATCGGTGAGACCGCAGCGCAGAAGCTCATTTCCCTTATCGAGAATCCGGTTGAGACCAGGATTGAAAAGGTCATAGTTAAGGGAAGAATCTACGAAGGCGGTTCTGTAGCGAGAATTTAGGATTCGGTGCATTGCACACGTAACCAATAAATAAACATTTAAGGAGAAGTCAACATGAAATTCGGACATTTTGATGACGAGCACAGAGAGTATGTCATTGAGACCCCGAAGACCCCTCTGCCCTGGATCAACTATCTCGGCAGCAAGGAATTCTTCACACTGATCTCAAATACCTGCGGAGGCTATACCTTTTACAAGGATGCCAAGCTTCTCAGACTTACGAGATATCGTTACAATGATGTTCCCATGGACATCAACGGAAAGTATTTCTACATCAAGGACGGAGATACCGTATGGAATCCCGGATGGAAGCCTACCCAGACCAATCTTGATGAGTATGAGTGCCGTCACGGAATCGGATACAGCAAGTTCAAGGGAGTTAAGAACGGCGTAAGAGCTGACGTTCTTACATTTGTTCCCGTTAACGACAATTGCGAAGTTTCCAAGCTTGTAGTTACCAATGACTCCTCCGAAGAAAAAAATATAAGCATCTTCTCATATGTTGAGTGGTGCCTTTGGAATGCGGACGATGACAGCAGAAATTTCCAGAGAAATTTCTCTACCGGTGAAGTTGAAGTAAAGGGATCCGCAATCTATCACAAGACCGAGTACAGAGAGCGCAGAAATCACTACGCCGTATATTCAGTAAACGCTCCCATCACCGCATTTGATACCGCCAGAGATTCTTTCCTCGGACTTTATCACTATGCAGGAAATCCCGAAGCGGTTCTTAACGGAAAACTCACCAATTCCATGGCTTCAGGATGGAGCCCCATTGCCGCACACCAGCTTGATGTAACCCTTAAGCCCGGTGAGAGCAAGTCCTATGTATTCGTACTCGGATACATCGAGAATCCCGTAGAGGATAAGTGGGAAGCTCACAACGTTATCAACAAGAAGCCTGCTGAAGCTCTTCTGTCAAAGTATGACACCGACGCTAAGGTTGATGCCGCATTTGCTGAACTGAACGATCAGTGGGATAAGCTTCTTAACATTTACACTGTTGATTCATCCAACGATAAGGTTAACCGTATGGTTAATATCTGGAATCAGTATCAGTGCATGGTTACCTTCAATATGTCCAGATCCGCATCCTACTACGAGTCAGGTATCGGAAGAGGAATGGGCTTCAGAGATTCCTGCCAGGATCTTCTCGGATTCGTACATCTTATTCCCGACAGAGCACGTGAGAGGATCATCGATATCGCTTCAACCCAGTTTGAGGACGGACGTGCTTATCACCAGTACCAGCCTCTTACCAAGAAGGGTAACTCAGATATCGGATCGGGATTCGGTGACGATCCCCTTTGGCTCATCGCAGGAACCAGCGCATATATCAGAGAGACCGGTGATGCAACCATTCTAGATGAGATGGTTCCTTTCGATAATGATGCATCAGTTGCTCAGACACTTATGGAGCATCTTCGCAGATCCTTCGGCTATGTCGATACCCACAGAGGACCTCACAGACTTCCTCTTATCGGAAGAGCCGACTGGAATGACTGTCTGAACCTTAACTGCCACTCAACTCAGCCCGGAGAATCCTTCCAGACCTTCGGTCCCAGCGAAGGCCCCGTTGCAGAGTCCATATTTATCGGCGGTATGTTTGTTAAGTACGGTAATGAATATGCAGATCTCTGTGACCTTAAGGGACTTACCGATGAGGCTGCAAAGGTTCGTGCATCTGTTGCCGAGATGAATGAGATTCTTCTTGATTCCAACGCAGGCTGGGACGGAGAGTGGTTCGTAAGAGCATATGATTCATACGGAAACAAGGTAGGAAGTAAAGAGTGTGAAGAAGGTAAGATCTTTATCGAGCCTCAGGGATTCTGCGTACTTGCAGGAGTCGGTACCGAAACGGGACAGGCTCAGAAAGCTCTTGATTCCGTTAAGGAACATCTTGATACCAAGTACGGTGTCATGATCCTTCAGCCCGCATATACCGTTTATCACGAAGAGCTCGGTGAGGTTTCCTCATATCCTCCCGGGTACAAAGAGAATGCAGGTATCTTCTGCCACAACAATCCCTGGGTTTCCATCGCAGAGACAGTTATCGGAAGAGGAGACAGAGCATTCGAAGTTTACAAGAAGACATGTCCCGCTTACACCGAAGAGATCAGTGAGATCCACAGAACCGAGCCTTATATCTACTGCCAGATGGTAGCAGGTGCGGATGCGAAGTTCCATGGAGAAGGCAAGAACAGCTGGCTTACCGGTACCGCAGCATGGACATTCGTAAATATCTCTCAGTACATCCTCGGAGTATATCCCACCCTCAAGGGACTTTCCGTAGATCCCTGCGTACCCGCTGACTTCGGCGATTTCAGCGTAAAGAGAATTTACAGAGGCGTTGAGTATGATATCAGCGTTAAGCAGAACGGCGCACAGAAGGGCGTTAAGGAGCTTATCGTTGACGGCGTCAAGGTAGAAGGAACCGTAATTCCTTACGATGCATCCAAGAAGACCGTTAAGATTGAAGTCGTAATGGGATGATAAAGACTTAAACACAGAAAACCCGCAGGTAAATACCTGCGGGTTTTTGTATTTGATCATCGCCTTGTTAAAAGATCATGAAGTCCCAGCCGAATACTTCAAACAGATATTGGAATCCGTAGTGAACATGGATCAGAATGAGGATCCAGCCTAAGCAAATGAGAAATCTTGCAAATCTTGCGGATGTTTTTTTCTCCATTGTCAGGAAGTGGAGCATTGCTGAAGCCCATAGGAGAAGTATTCCGAACATCATGGGCCATATGAAATTACCGTGTCCCAGTTTATCTCCGCCCTCACCGAGAAATGCCGCTTCAAGAAAGCCTGTGACAAATGATATGATGCCAAGCTTTCCGGCCACTGATCTTAAAAAGTTTTTACTGTCGATGATGAGAATATATATGGGAAAGCTCATCATGAAGAGCATGGAAAGGGGAATGTTTTCAGAATATATCGACCATACCTGAAGGAACGGAGTGATAACGACTCCCTCGGTGTCTGTGTAGCTTCCGCCCATGTTTATAAACAGGAAGAACATGGCGAATATGAACACTATGGCCGGAATGGCTGCACAAAATGCGGGAAGCAGGAATTCCTTGAGGTATGTTTTTCCGCTTTCTTTATTTTTGACAAAAGAAAAAATGCATTCGAAAAGCATCATTATTCCCACGGCGGGAATGAACATTTCGGCAAAAACGGGCTTGGCTGCCGCTGATATGAATAATGTAACTGACAGAACGACCAGAGCCTTAATGCGGCTCAGACCAAAGAAAAATGATCCACGGCTCTGTGAAAGCTCCCAAAGATCGATCACCAGCATAAAGCATAAAAGTGCAAAGGGTCTTGCCGCCATATGGGTGGGACTGTATAGGGGGTTAAAAGAAAAGACTCCGACTGATCTTGATGCACCCGCATCCAAAAACGAGATCCATATGGGCTGGATCATGGTAAGCGCAAAGGAAAAGAATCCGGTAAGAGTAACAGGAATGCGTAATTCATTATGAGAGCACCACTTCTCTGTCATGAATACGGTTATAAAATAGGATGCCAGATAAAATACACAGCTTGCCGCTGCTGCGGAATTTTCTACGGGGAGTTTGAGTACGGTCTTGAAGAACAGTACGACGGCGTGCCAGAGAAAATATGGAGACATCATCCAGCCTTTTAATGCGCTCTCGCCCGTGAAGGTAGCGATATAAACATATACATGGCCGCTGTAATCGGACAGTTCTCCGGTGAGTTCACGGATAGCGACTCCGTACATAAAATAGCATAATACGAGAGCAAATCCGAGTATGGGAAGATATTCCGATACGGGCCTTGTTTTTTTGCCTGATGTTGATGGATTCATGTTTGCCTAGGATTAATGCGTTATGATATCATTTGATAGGTTCAAACAGCGACAACCATTATGTTATCACAGTTTTTCGGGCGGGTAAACCAATGAAGGGCTTTACTAAAACCATCATAACATGCATATGTATGCTGGCGATAATCCTGATACCGTTACCTGCGGATGATCTTTATCTGAGATTTCACATCCGCGAAGGAGGTACTGACGGATACAGGATCTATTACGCCACACAGGCGGATCCTAATTTCTCGGATGCGCAGTATGTGGATTCTTCATATGATGAACGTACCGGAAATATAACATTTAAACTTGATGCATCTTACGAGGGAAGTATTACCGGGATCCGACTTGATTATCCGCCCAAGGACGATATGGTAGTCATTGACGGGGTGAGCGTAAACTCAGGTGGGATAGTAAAAAAGAGGATTTCCCTTCCCGATCTTTTTTATCCGGAAAATTACCTTATGGTAAACGGAATGAATCTTGATACCATTGCAGAGAGAGAAACGGTATGTGCTCAGACCACTTCGAATGACCCCTTTGTGGTATTCGGACAGGAAGGAGTGAATATTCTTTCCACCGGTTTTTCTCACAAGTTTTCGACTAAAATATGTATTGCATTACTGATCGCGTTGGCATCGGTATTTTACGGTAAAGATCTTTTCGGCCGGAAGGCTTCGGAGGAAGAAAAGTCATGACACTTCAGCAAATGAGATATGTGATAGAGATAGCTGAGCGCGGCTCGATGAATGAGGCCGCAAAGAATCTTTTCATGTCACAGCCCAGTTTGTCCGCATCCATCAAGGACCTCGAAGACGAGATAGATATAACCATCTTCAGAAGAAGCAACAAGGGTATCGAGCTTACTCCCGAGGGAAGCGAGTTTTTGGGATACGTAAGACAGATCCTGGATCAGTATGCTCTTATGGAAGATCATTATCACGGAAGAAATGATCCCGGGAAGAAGTTCTACGTATCCGCACAGCATTATACCTTTGCCGTTGAGGCATTCTCCAATGCTGTACTCAAGGCGGGTATCGATGAATATGATTTTGCAATATACGAGACCAGAACCCACGAGGTCATCTCCAATGTAAAGAATATGAGAAGCGAACTGGGAATCCTGTATCTGAATGATTTCAACGAGAGGATCCTTCAGAACGATCTTGCGGAGAATAATCTTGTATTTACAGAACTGTTCTCATGTGAAACATATGTATATCTGAGTTCCGAGCATCCTCTTGCGAAGAAGAAAAAGATTTCTTTTAAAGAACTTGATGATTATCCTTGTCTGTCCTTTGATCAGGGTGAAAAGAATTCGTTCTATTATGCCGAGGAAGTCCTCAGCACATATCCGTACAAGAAACTGATCCACGTTAACGACAGAGCTACCGCTCTTAACATGATGACACTTCTCAATGCATATACTCTGTGCAGCGGTGTTATATGCAAGCAGTTAAACGGAACCGGATATGCGGCCATACCTTTGGAAAGTGATGAGGTAATGCACATCGGATATATTAAGAGGAGCGATGCCAAGCTTAGCGACATCGCCAAGATATTCATAAAGGAAATGAAAAAATATGGCGGTAAGAAGGGCTGAGATTAAAGACATTCCCCGTTTGGAGGAGATCCTGTATCAGGTTCACGACGTACATGCGAAGGTTCGTCCGGATCTCTTCATTCCCGGTAAGAAAAAATACACCGCAGATGAACTTGAAGCGATCATCGGAAGTGATGATACCGTGATATTTGTTTGCACGAATGATGAAGGCTTGGTTATGGGATATGTGTTTTGCATGGATAAAACCTATGCTGGAAACCATTCCACAAATTCCGATAAGATGCTCTACATCGATGACCTGTGTGTGGATGAGAAATTCCGAGGACACCATGTGGGACGGATTCTTTGCGAATACGTTAAAGAATATGCATCTGAAAGGGGATATCAGCGAATAACTCTTAACGTTTGGGAATTCAATAAAAGTGCGAGGGCATTTTATGATGCACTTGGATTCGAGCCTCTGAAGACTGTTATGGAAATGAGATTATAATGGCGGAAGTTACACTTAAAAAAGGCGGCGGAAGATATTTAAAAAGCGGCGGCCAGTGGATCTACGACAATGAAATAGAGAAGGTATACGGAGAATATGATCCCGGAGATATCGTAACCGTTCTTGATTTCGACGGATATAAACTGGGAAAGGGATATATCAATCCCAACAGCACCATCCGTATCAGGATGCTGGAAAGATATCATGACGACGAGATAGATGAAGCGTTCTGGGAGAAAAGAGTGCGCGATGCCTGGGAGTACAGAAAGTCCGTTGTAGATACTTCCAGTTGCCGTATTCTTTTTTCGGAGGCGGATTACGTGCCGGGACTTGTGGTAGATAAGTTCGAAGATGTGCTCGTATGCGAATGCGAAACTCTCGGAATGGAGAGGCACAAGGAAGTCATCTGCAATCTGGTGAAGAAGGTTCTTGAAGAGGACGGCATAAAGATCAGGGGTATCTATGAAAGAAGCGATGCTTCCGTAAGAAAGCTCGAGGGTCTTGAAAAGGTAAAGGGATTTATCGGTGAGCCCTTCGATACGAATGTAGTCATCACAGAAAACGGAGTTAAGTATAAAGTAAACATCGAGGAAGGTCAGAAGACAGGATTTTTCCTAGATCAGAAATATAACAGAGCGGCTGCCGCAAAGCTTTGTAAGGGAAAGAAGGTCCTGGACTGCTTTACACACACCGGATCTTTTGCGCTCAATGCGGGCCTTGCGGGGGCAGAGAGTGTTCTCGGGGTGGATGCATCCGAACTTGCCGTGAACCAGGCAAGGGAAAATGCGGAGCTGAACGGATTGTCTGATCGTGTAAAGTTCATGACTGCGGATGTGTTCGACCTTCTGCCTGAACTTGTGGCAAAGGGAGAGAGCTATGATGTGGTGATCCTCGATCCTCCTGCGTTTACCAAATCAAGATCTGCGGTTAAGAATGCCATTAAGGGCTATCGTGAGATAAACACCCGCGGAATGAGGCTTGTAAGAAACGGCGGATTCTTATGTACCTGTTCCTGTTCGCATTTTATGGAGCCTGAGCTTTTGGAGAAAACAATTCTGGAAGCGGCAAAGGGTGCAAGAAAAAGACTCAGGCAGGTTGAATACCGCCTGCAGTCACCGGATCATCCTTATCTGATGGGTTGTCCCGAGTCACTTTATCTCAAGTTCTTTATTTATCAGGTTTTCGAAGAGTATTGATCTTATTTCCGGGGCCCGGGCCCCGGAATTTCTTTTATTTTTCTAAAATTTCACTTTTTCGCGAGCATTTTTTATAGATAGTGGTATAATACGGATTCGTAATATGAATTTATGACCGCAGAAGCCTTCTGTTTCAGATGGCGTCTGCGGTTTAGTGCGTTTTAGGGATTTGGAAACGAATTCGTAGGTGAAGAGTGGGAAAATACGAAAAATAAACAAAAAGAAGAAACCGACAACTCATTTATGCTGAAAGCTGCCACATTCATAGTAGACAGAAGGAATTTGTTCTTCCTGCTGATCGGAATATCGCTTATATTCTGTGCCATCGCTTCAAAGTGGGTTAAAGTGGAAAATGACCTTGCCGCTTATCTTCCCGATACTTCCGAGACACGCATGGCTCTTGATCTGATGGGGGACCAGTTCATCACATACGGAAGCGCATCTCTCATGGTGACAAACATCACATATGATGAGGCTGAAGTTATATATGACGAAATAGACGCCAGGGATGATGTGACCATGGTGTCATTTGGAGACGGATCGGATCATTATAATGATTTCTCCGCTCTGTATGAGATCACATTTGCATATCCCGAAGACGATGAAAGATGCCTTGAAGGACTGGATGAGATCAAAGAGATGCTGGACGGATATGACATCTATGTCAGTACGTCCATGGGAGACCAGGCGGCCGACATTATTGCACAGGAAATGAAGGTGGTATCGGCACTTGTTGTTGTGGTGGTTCTCTCGGTTCTTATATTTACTTCATCAACATACGCAGAGGTTCCCGTTCTTCTCCTGACCTTCGGAGCATCCGCGGTTCTTGCCGCCGGAACGAATTTCTTCCTCGGAACGATCTCTTTTGTATCGGATTCCGTAACCATAGTCCTTCAGCTGGCGCTGTCGGTGGACTATGCCATTATCTTCTGTAACCGCTACAAAGAAGAACACAGGACTCTGAATATCAGAGAGGCTGATATCGTCGCTTTATCGAAGGCAATTCCCGAGATATGTTCAAGTTCACTTACAACCGTAGGCGGACTTATAGCCATGATGTTCATGCAATACGGAATAGGTAAGGATATGGCCATCTGTCTGATAAAGGCGATATTCTTCTCACTGCTGTCCGTGTTCCTCCTTATGCCCGGACTTATCATGGTATTCGGAAAGGCAATGGATAAGACCAGGCATAAGAGCTTTATCCCGAAGATCTCTTTTATCGGAAAGTTCGATCATCTTACCAGATTTATCATTCCTCCGATATTTGTACTTGCGGTAATATATGCATTCTACCTTTCGGGGAACTGCCCCTATGTATACGGATATTCCAAGATAGAAACTCCCGTTAAGAATGAGACACAGATTGCGGATGAGATGATATCATCGGCATTCGGGGATAAAAATTTCGTAGCCATGATGGTGCCTGCGGGTAATTACGAAAAAGAAGCCCTGCTCATGAATACTTTGGAATCCATGCCCGAAGTTGATCATTGTCAGGGACTTGCAAATACCGAGGCTATGGACGGATACATGCTCACCGACGCTCTCAGTGCGAGAGAGTTTTCCGAACTGTTCAATGTGGATTACGAAGTATCCGAACTTTTGTATATGGCTTACGCCATAGGTGACGAAAATTACGCCAAAATAATCAACGGTTTTTCCGGATACAAGATCCCGCTCATCGATATAGTTATGTTTCTCTATGACGAGGTGGAGGAAGGATACGTTACCCTTGATGATGATCTGATGGATACATTGAGAGAGGCAGACGCACAGATGCAGATGGCCAGGGATCAGCTTCAGGGCGAGGAATACAGCAGGATCCTGGTTTACTTAAATCTTCCCGAGGAGGGGGATGAAACTTTTGCTTTCCTTGACAAGATGCATGAGATAGCAGGCAGATATTATGACGGTGCGGATAAGATCCTCATCGCAGGTGAATCCACCAGCCAGTATGATCTGATGAAGACCTTCCAGAGAGACAATACGGTAGTAAGTATTGTATCCATACTGGCGGTCCTTGCCGTGCTTTTGTTTACATTCCTGTCCGCCGGAATGCCCGTTCTTTTGATACTGGTAATTCAGGGTGCCATATGGATCAACTTCTCTTTCCCCACGATTCAGCACACCTATCTCTTTTTCATGGGATATCTGATAGTAAGCTCCATCCAGATGGGTGCGAACATCGACTATGCGATCGTAATATCAGGCAGATATACTGAACTGCGCAAGATCATGGGTAAGAAAGAGGCTGTAATAGAGACTTTGAACTTCGCATTTCCAACCATTATCACATCTGGTTCCATGATGGTATTATCCGGTGTTGCCATAGGCCGTCTTTCGTCCGACGCTACGATCTGCGGTATCGGTCAGTGCCTTGGAAGAGGAACTACCATATCGATAATCCTGGTAATGTTTGTCCTTCCTCAGATACTGATGGTGGGAGAGAAGATAATCGAGAAGACATCCTTCGAAGTATCCGTTCCCATCAAGCTTAACCGCGGATTCGGAACAGTCAGGGTTGACGGATTTGTAAGGGGCCAGATAAATGGAACGGTGATCGGAGAAATGCATGCTCTGGTAAGAGGTGAAGTTGCTGCGGTGGTTACAATGGGCTCCATGCAGGAGGTTACTGGAGAAGACATACCGGAGATAACGGATAACAAGGAGGTGCGTGATGAGAAATAAAAATCTGTTCAAAACTGTCACGGCACTTTTTCTTACGGGAATTCTCGCTGCAGGTTCCCTGGTGTATTCTTTGCCGGAAACGGTTCTTGCGGCTGAAAGTACGGTAAACGGATTTACCGAGATAGATATAAGTACTCAGGCTGAGCTTATGGAACTGGCGGAAAATTGTCATTCGGAAAGCTGGTCATGTGATAAATATGTGGTACTGAAAAATGACATCAACCTTACGGGCGATGAATTTACGGGCATTCCGATTTTTTCCGGTTTATTTGACGGAAACGGACATACCATCTTCGGATATGACAGAGAGGGCACGGGTTATGTTCAGGGCCTTTTCAGATATGTCGGAAAAACAGGTATAGTGCAAAATCTTACCGTGGATGCGGATATCATCGCTGCCGGCGACGGGTATGTAACCGGCATAATAGCAGGAGTTAATGACGGCGTTATCAAGAATTGTTTTGCCAAGGGAGCAGTAAAGGGTGATACGGCCACAGGCGGTATATGCGGGATCAACGGTAAAAACGGATTGATCACAGGCTGTAAGAATCTGGCGGAGATAACCGGGTTTTATTATACGGGCGGTATCAGCGGAAGAAATTACGGTGCGATCAGAGGATGCGTCAACTATGGCAGTATAGATTCAACACCCGAGTGGGTTTCCGAAAATGATGAAAGACAGGTTGATATCATCTCCGAGATCACGGGAGATGTATCCGTTATTTCTTATCAGTCCGGGGTGGATATCGGCGGCATTGCCGGTTTTTCAAGAGGAATGATAACGGATTCGGGAAACGAGGGCATCGTAGGTTATGACAGAGTCGGATACAATGTGGGCGGAATATGCGGAAGACAAGCCGGCATCATATACGGATGTACCAATTACGGTCCCGTAAAAGGCAAAAAAGATGTGGGAGGAATAGTAGGCCAGCAGGAGCCTTATATTGAGATCGATAAGGCAAAATCCATTACCGATTCCATCGCAAGAATAAATGCGCTTACAAATAATGTCTCAGCGGATGCGGCAGGTATGACTCCCGATATTCAGGAAGCACTGGCTTCACTTCAGGCTGCATCGGGCAAGGCTATGGACGATGCTCAGTCCATGACGGGAAATGCATCGGATTATAAGATCGACGAAAATCGTGACTGGGCCTCCATGATAGAACAGCAGGCCGAAAATGCGGGTAAAGCGGCGGCAGATTCGGTGAGAGACAGTTACAACGAATTATTTGATGAACTTAGCGCACAGGATATTCCTTCATACGATGAACTGATGGATCTTATCGAAGGATATGATGATCCGGGGATTCCGGATGAATTACGTGATACGGCAGATGAATTAAAAGAAGAAGCTGAGAAGGAAAAAGAAGAAGCACGTGAAGAGGCGGAGCGTGAAAGAGAACGGCTCGGAAATGAAATAAACTCTTCCATCAACGGGGAGATCGGCAGATGGAATACCGCACTGGATAATCTGGATAAAAACAGCGAGATCCTGACCGGAGATCTTCAGGAAGTAAGGCGTGCAAGCGATGCACTTATTAGTGTTGCCAATATGTATTCAACGCAGCTGTCCGGGGACATTATGGCTGTGAATGCAAGTATCAACGATACATACAGACTGATAGACGATCTCATATGCGGAACTCAGGAAGAGGGTATTAAATATCTGTTTTCCGATGTATCCGAAGCCGATAATCCGGATATGATAAACGGAAGAACCGTAGGATGCATCAATTACGGATCCGCATCCGGTGATATAAATGTGGGAGGAATAGCCGGTAATCTGTCGGTTGATGATGAGAATCTGGAAAGCAGTGTTATCAGAACCTTTGATCTGACGGCAGGTGAAGGATATGCAATCTCCAGCATTGTTCAGGATTGTGAAAACAACGGAGTTGTGAAACTGAGAAGCACTTGCGGAGGCGGCATAGCCGGGAACATGGAACACGGATGCATCAAAGGATGCAGGGGATACGGCGGCATAATCTCTGATGAAGGGGAATATGTGGGTGGAGTTGCCGGTTCCTCAAAGGGAAGTATCGTATCATCCTATGCACTTTGTACTCTTAACGGAAAAGGACCTGCGGGCGGTATAGCCGGGTATGCGGAGAAAGTCAAAAACTGTGTATCAATGCCCATATTCAGAGGCATTGCCGAAAAGTGCGGAGCCGTAGCAGGACAGATCCTCAGGGATTCGGAAACCGAGAGTATAGACAGCACGGATTTCTATGGAAATTATTATGTCTCGGGGGATTATTACGGAATAGATGATATCAGCTATGACGGGATAGCCTCGGAACTGAATTACGAGGATGCACTTCTTCTCAAAGGAATCCCCGATGAGTTCAGAGAGCTTAAGGTGATCTTTGTTGCGGACGGCAAGATCTTATCGGAAGTCAGTGCATCATACGGAGACAGGGTGGAGAATCTGAGTCTCCCCGGGATTCCGGAAACGTCCGGAAGCTACGGAATATGGCCGGATCTGACGGATGTCAGAGTGGGTGGAAATCTTATGATAGAAGCCGAATATGTATCCCATGTTGCGGTTATAAGAACCGAGAGCGAATATCCGGAAGCAGGAAAACCGATTGCTTTGATGCAGGGTCAGTTCAAAGCAACGGATACACTTACCGCTACGGTTACCGAGGCTCCTTTTGAACCCGATGACGGAAGTGCTTATACCGATGTCACCATATACAGCGTAGGTTTTGAAGGAGGCGGAGATCTGAATGCTTTCTCCGGAGAACTCAGGCTCTACAGCCCCTATGAGGAGTACAGTGTGTGGATCCGTAAAAACGGTGTATGGACCTCGGCCGAATACTCCGCCGAAGGAAGCTATGCCCAGCTGACCATGGATTCTGCAGTCGCCATGTACGCCATAACCCGCACTCCCGATGAGAAACTTAAGTATGCGGGATACGCGGCAATAGCGGTTCTTTTGCTTGCGGGAGGGGTGGCGCTCATCGTCAGGGCATCCCGTTCCGTCAAACGTCTGTCCGGCAGGGCAAAAACTTCGGAAAAATAAAGCATTTATGGGCTTTTATGCCTTGCTATTGCCAAACAATCGTTATAGAATATAGGGTAAGTCTCTTAAAGGACTTGCCCTATTGTTTTAAGCGAATTCCTGCCGGTAGCAGGACGCATGAAAGGAGAAAATTTTTTATGGATCAGGAAATGTTTTTAAGTCTCTATCGTCATTCTATTGCCCACGTTCTGGCAAAAGCAGTCATCGAAATCTACGGAAAAGAAAACGTGCAGTACGCTATCGGACCTCAGATCTCCGACGGTTGCTACTATGATTTCGTGCTTCCCCGTGCGGTCACGGAGGAGGATTATCAGGTCATCGAAAATAAGATGAACGAGATAATCAAGAGAAAAGAAGACTGGAGAAGAGAGGAAATCTCAAAGACTGATGCTCTTGAGATGTTCAAAGATCAGAAGTTTAAGACCGAGATCATTAACGACCTTCCCGAAGATGAGAAACTCACCATTTATTACACAGGTGATGATTACGTAGATCTTTGCCGCGGACCTCACGTAGAGAATTCAAGAGAGCTCATGGGCTGCGCCTTCAAAGTAAGAAGTGCATCCGCAGCATATTGGAGAGGCGACCAGAAGAGGGACGTAATGCAGAGAATCTATGTCTATGCATTCCCTAACAAGGACGAACTCAAAGCTCACCTCAATATGATCAGAGAAGCTATGGAGAGAGACCACAAGAAACTCGGACCCAAGCTCGATCTGTTCATGTTCAGCGAATCAGCTCCCGGAATGCCTTACTGGCTTCCCAGAGGATGGAGACTTTACAGAACTCTTATGGAATTCTGGAGAGAGATCCACGATAAGCACGGATATCAGGAGATCAAAACTCCCATTATCAACAACAAGAAGCTTTGGCTCATCAGCGGACACTGGGCTCACTATGTTAATAACATGTTCATCGTACCCGGTGTTCTCGGAAATATAGACGCAAAAGCAGTGATCCCTCAGGAAGACGGTTCACAGTCTGAGGTAACACTCAATCCCGTTTACGATCAGAACGATGATGACACCATGGCCGCAAAGCCCATGAGCTGTCCCAACGCAATGAACGCATACAAGAGAACCATCCACTCTTACAAAGAGCTCCCCATCCGTTACAACGAGGTAGGTCTTGTACACCGTAAGGAGAAATCCGGACAGATGAACGGACTTTTCCGTGTGCAGGAGTTCCGTCAGGACGATGACCATACATTCGTAATGGAATCCCAGATTGAGGATGAGATCGCCGATATCATGGAGATCGCAGATCAGATCTACTCCACCTTCGGAGTAACTTACAGAGCAGAACTCTCCACCAGACCCGAAGACTTCATGGGTGAGATCGAAACCTGGGACAGAGCAGAGGCGGCTCTTAAGAAGATCCTTGATAAGAAATACGGTGAAGGCGGTTATGAGATCAATGAAGGTGACGGTGCTTTCTACGGACCAAAGATCGACCTTCAGATGAAAGATGCTCTCGGAAGAGAGTGGCAGTGCGGAACCATTCAGCTTGACTTCCAGCTTCCTCACAACTTCGGCCTTACATATCAGGATGCCGACGGAAGCATGACTCAGCCCATAGTTATTCACAGAGCAATCTTCGGATCCTTCGAAAGATTTATCGGAATCATCATTGAGAACTTCAAGGGTGCATTCCCCTTCTGGATCTCACCTTATCAGGTTGCACTTGTTCCTATTAAGCCCGAGCACAATGACTTTACAAAAGAGCTTCAGAAGAAGCTTGAGGATGCGGGCATCCGTGTAGAGGTTGACTACGCAGATAAGAACATGAACGAGAAGATCAAGTTCTTCAAGACCATGAAGGATCCTTATATCGTAGTCATAGGTGATAAGGAAGTCGAATCCAAGACTCTTTCCATTACCGTAAGAGGACAGAAAGAACAGCTCCACGATGTACCCGTTGATGTATTCGTTGAAAGCTGTAAGAAGCTTAACGAAAGCAAAGCACAGGAACTTGACGGACAGATAAATGGCTGATAACAAAAGCTATACAAGAGGACAGACAATAGTAGCGGCGGGCAGCGCAATGACGTCCCTGGGACTCGTGGTCTCGGGACGTGTATGCGCTGTTTATCCCGGCGGTGCCATGATGCTCGAAAGAGGAGATGTGATCGGTATCACCGAGGTTGTAAACGAGGTTCATTTCCTCGGATACAAGGCTGTTTCCGATGCGGTTGTTGTCCCCTACCCCTATACGAATCTCGAAAACTTAGAGATGCTCTTTTCGCAACACAATGATTTTGCGAGAGTATCTCTTTGTTCTCTTTTTAAGCAGATAACAGGTCTTGTGGGACAGTGCCAGATATCCGAGATTCATACGGGGGATCTGTATCAGAAGCTTTTAAAAGACATCGATCTGTACAACGAGATGTGCAGAAAATTCAGGATCAAGGCTCAGGATCTAAGTGAAGCTTCAGAACTGGATACCGATATGATGGACGAGACCTCGGATACCTGGCTTGCGGATTATTATGCGGGGCTTATGAAGCTCTACCAGTCGGAGACGGGAAAGTCAGTAATATCCGATCTTTCTGTTACCATGGGAATGGTAAGGAAGGGAAGTCTCGATTCAAGAAAAGCATATTCGCTTCTTGATAACTATTATTCTTTCAGGCAGGAACTGGGAAATCTGTATTTTAAGCCCGACGGAAAAGATCTGTACGGGTATCTTACGCAGCTCTTCTTCAGACTGAAAGAAGGCAGTCCCCAGATGTTCGAGCTCCGAAAGATCTTAACCCGCATAGAAGAATCCTTCTATGATGAGGCAGGTCTTGATCAGGATATTTACAAAAACCGTATCGATGAATTTGCCGAGAAGGCAGATAATATTCCGGAAGATACCGGCGAAGCATTTGACGAGGCAGCGGAAGAAACTTCCGTTCCTACAGAGGAGCTTGAGAATTCTCTCGATACGATCATTGATTTCCTTGAGGACGATTCCGAGAAGATCACGGATTTTAAGACGCATGTCATAGACCTGAGGAATATCGACGATCCCGAATCCATAGATGATGATATTTCAACGCTCAGAAGGCAGATAGCTCAGGAATATTATCATGTCTACAAAGCGGCATTTTTCAAATCCCTTGAAAAGACACCGCCCCTTCCCGTTCTTATGCTCCTGTATTTCGGATATGTGGATGAAAATCTTGCAGGCAGGAAGTATACGTCATATCTTGCTAAACTGGCTTCCGGCATTGCGGATCATTCTTTTGCAGGGATATATACTTTCTACGACTGGCTGAAGGCTATCTACAACGGTAAAAAAGACCCGAGCCGTGACGAATTCGATACGGATTATACGGATACGGTTCACAAATTAAAAATACAGAACAAGATTGATGCGGCGGAGGAAAAGAAGAGGCTTGCGGACGGCGTAGCGAAGGCAGCTTTTGAGCTGGATAATTTCTTCAGGAATGCCAATAAGGTCACTTACGGAAGGATCACCACATTCTGCCCCGTATTTTTAGAGAAGACATGTGTCAAGGATCCCGAGAACTGTCTTGTGGATCTGGATAAGATATCGGAGGCCGTCAACCACGTAAGAAGCATTGATTTTTCGGCATATTACCGTGAGACTCTCGATAAGGAAAATCATGAGATAATGGGCAGGGAAGCCATACATGTGGAATATCTTCCCGATTTCATACTTATGCCCAATATGGGAACAAGAGCCGTTATGTGGCAGGAGATCGAAGGCAAGGTCAGAAATTCACCTGCAAGAATGGCAATATCCATTTTCCATGTTGAGGATCTCTTAAATACCGTCATCAGACTTACCGGTGACTTCAGGTGGGAACTTTGTAAGAGGATCCAGGGTGCAAGATGGAATGATGTAAGCGATCATTCGCTCACCAGCGATTACTTCGATTATGTTCAGTTCTATCGCAAGAACAGAGATCTTTCACCCGAGATCAAGGAGAAGATCAAATCATCGCTTCAGAGAGCCAAGAACAGTTTCAAGGAAATGTTCATAAGGGATTACACTCTCTGGGTAATGTATGAAGGTAACGGTTCTCCCAGACTGAACAAAGTTGCAAGGCAGATTCTTTATACCTATTGTCCTTTTGATTCTGTACTTGCGGCAAAAAATAAAACAAATCCCATTTACACCGAGATCATAGAAAGAAGCGATGTGAAGAAGGCTCAAAGGCTTCACCGTCTCGAGACCTTGGAAAAGAAGATCGTTTCTTCAGGTCAGACGGTGCCTGCCACCCTTAAGGCCGAGATCTTATACGTAAAGGGAAAAGTAAGCATATAGCGGAGATTAATATGGCCATGAATCCGATAGCAATGATGCAGGCTGCCGGGAGAATAAAAATCTTCAAAGAGCAGCATCCGAAAGCACTGGCGTTTATAAAATCCATATCCGAAGGTGATCTGAGGGAAGGTACGGTCATAGAAGTTAAAGTGACTACACCCGAAGGCAAGGAATCTGTATCAAATATCAAACTCACCAAGGATGACATCGAAACATTCAACCTTTTCAAAAACGGACAGATAGGAAACTGATCAATGAGAACAGATGATGCAATTAACGAGATCGAAAAAGTTGTTCGCGGAAAAAGAGGCGTAATTACCATGGCTCTTGCAACACTTCTTGCAGGAGGCCATGTTCTTTTGGAGGATATTCCCGGAGTGGGTAAGACCACTCTTGCCGTTGCTTTATCCAAGGCACTGGGCCTTGAATTTGCGAGAGTACAGTTTACTCCGGACGTTGTACCCGGTGATCTGCTCGGTTTTACCTATTACGATCAGAAGACCGGAGAATTTATTTTCCGTGAGGGAAGTATCCATACCAATCTGTTCCTTGCGGATGAGATAAACAGAACTTCCCCCAAGACCCAGTCAGCGCTTCTTGAGGTAATGGAGGAGAGACAGGCAACCGTTGAGGGTCAGACAAGAGATCTTCCCGATCCCTTTTTTGTAATAGCAACAGAGAACCCTTTCGGTTCAAGCGGAACCCAGAAGCTTCCCGAATCACAGCTCGACAGATTCATGACATGTATGAAAGTCGGATACCCCGATCACGGAAGTGAAGTCGAAGTTCTGATGAACGATTCACATTCAAAACTTGATTCGGTTAATCCTATTTTTTCCGCAGGGGAAATAGTTGAGATCCGGAAGCAGATCGAGAATATTCATGTCGATCAGTCTCTTTATGATTATGTTGTTGCGCTTTCCGAAGCAACAAGAACAGATGAGAGACTTTCATTGGGACTTTCACCCAGAGGAAGTATAGCTCTTTATAAAGTCGCAAGAGCACTGGCTTACATGATAGGAAGAGATTATCTCACTCCCCAGGACATCCATACCGCATGGATGTATGTTGCTGCGCACAGAGTCAGAGTATCTCCCAGAGGAAGAGCAATGGGACTTACCGCAGAAGATATTCTTACGGAAATCATTAGATCGGTTCCCATCCCAAAGATCGGTTAAATATGGAACATATCAAAAATGCTCTGTATATTATTTCATATCTGATGATGGTGGCGGTTGTTCTGCTTGTGACGGTATTCTACAGACAACCGCTTGCTTCTGTGCTTTTGGTATTTCTGATCATTCTTCCTTTTATATCGCTTGCATCCGGAGCGTACGGATACAAGCATATCTCCATCACGGCAACTGCACCCACGGAATCCATAACTGCAGGCGATGAATTCAGGATCAGATTTCATATCAGGAACACTTCACCTGTTCCGCTTCTTCGCTGTACTCTTCCGTATTCTTTTTACAATCTTTACAGACAGGATGATGAAAAGTTTTCCATAACACTGGCGGGAGAAAGCTTTGCATCCGAGATGATCTCCATGAGTTTTAAAACATCCATGCCCGGAATGTTTACTTTTGATGCGGAAAAAATTCTGATAAGCGACCCTTTGCATTTCCATACTTTTACCGGCAAGGTAAATATTCATATAACCATTCCGGTCATGCCAAAGGTTGTGCCTCTTCCCGATAAAGATCTTCCTAAGTTCGAGGGTGAACCCTTTGACGATATCATTTCCGAACAGGGTGAACTTACCAGGGATATACGACAGCTCAGGGAATACAGGGCAGGAGACAGGCTCCGCGATATTCATTGGAAAGCATCTGCATCCGCAGGTGAACTGATGGTAAAAGAATACGAAAGAAGCGTGGATCTTATGTACCTTCTTCTTCCCGAGATCATTAAAGACCGTGAAGAGGGTGCTCTTGTATATTATTATTCTCTCGGTAAGAAAATGCTCTCATCGAATATGGGATTCAGAGTTGCAATCTACGATCCCGATACAAAGGTATTCTCGTATATGAACGTAAGCGACAGCAGAAGCCTTGATGAAAGCTTGTATGAGATAATGAGAAAGAAGGCGTCCAAAGAGGATGTCTTTGCGATGTATATGAACCAGAACCCAGCCAGCTACGGCGTGATAAGGATATGTCAGGACAGAATAATCCTAGATTAAAAATTAAAAAAAGATTATTGTCTCTCAGAACAGATCCTCATCCGGGTATTATGGGCAGGATCGAACTGAAAAAGAGAGATAGTGAACTTGAGCGGAGAGGTGTATGTAAAGAGGATATTACACTGGAGAAAATGCCGCCCAAGATCATTTCCGTGCTCTTAAGGGGGTTTATGATATTTCTGGCCGCATACGGAACCGTATGGGGACTTGTTTCCGCATTCGGTCTTACCTACGGACAGGGCAAGGTGTTTGCCGGAATCCTCCTTCTGTCCATGTTTTCGGCGGTAATATATTATAACCGTTTTACTTTCTACGCAGGTTATGTGGTAACGTTCATATCGTTCTTTGTCTTTTCCGTTATGATGTATTCGTATATCAACTCCGGATTCCAGGCATTCATAAACGAAATGAACTCGGCGTATGTAGATTATTTCTCACTTCCCGCGTTAAGGGTTTCGGAAGAGATCATAGCGGACAGAAATCTTTCCGTTCCAATCATGTGTATCTTCCTGGGATGGGTTTATTGCATCATGCTCAATGTAACCATCTCGAGCTACATGAATCCTGTCCTGACCTTCGTAATTACATTCCTTCCTCTTCAGACTGCATTTTATATTGACAGATATCCGTCCTTCCTGTGCATGACCATGCTCATCATGTGCTATGCTTCGGTACTCGTATTGTCCAGGGCGGGTTATTATGCGCTTCCATACAGATACAAAAAGTATGAATCTTTCTCGAGACGAAGAACGAGGAAGGGCTCCGAGGATTCCTATATATTGTCGGCAAAAGGAATGCTGTCTGTTTTCGGGGTATCCCTGATTCTGTCTCTGATATTTTTTGTGGTATCCGGAGCGGCTTTCGGAGATGAATATTCCACAAAGTATGTATCCAATAAATTGAAAAATAAAACGGATGATTATGTTGAAGCTCTTGTTATGAACGGCATAACATCACTCTTTAACCGCTATACCGCAACCGGAGGCCTTGCAAGGGGGAGGCTTGGTGGAATAGGCTCCGTTGCTCCGGATTATGAGACCGATCTGATAGTCACATATGTTCCCGAGTCTACTGATACCATTTATCTGAGGGCATTTGTCGGAAACATTTATCAGAGGGACAGATTCATAGAAGATACAAATGTCGACTATCCCGCAACCGAAGAACCCTTCCATTATGAGGAAGGCGATGAATTCAGGACCATGACGGTTGAAAATGTCGATGCGGATCCGGACTATTTCTATGCTCCTTATCACTCTGCATCCATAACCGGAGATCCGGCGGATACCGCAACCATAAAATATATCCCCGATCCTGTATTGGCATCATATCCTACGGATGATGCAGCACTCAGTGAATATACGAAATTCGTATTTGCGAATTATCTTTACGTTCCTGAGGATCTTGTCCCCGTGCTTGATGAAGTGGTTAAGAAAGCCGGAATGGTAGTAAGCGAAAGAGGAAGTGAGGGAATGCTTCTTTCGTGTTACAATCTTCAGAGTTATTTTGCAGAGAATTACAAATACTCCCTTCAGCCGGGAAGGACACCTCTCGGTGCAGATGTTGTTGAATACTTTCTGACGGATCAGGACAGGGGTTATTGCATGCATTATGCGTCTGCATCAACGCTGCTTTTGAGATACGTGGGAATCCCCGCCAGATACTGTGAAGGATATGCTCTTCAGGCATCGGATCTTGCACAGGGTGTTATCGTATCCGAAGAGGATGATGTGACCACAGTAAAAGTAGAAATTACCGATGCAGCAGCACATGCATGGGTTGAAATCTTTATACCTAATTACGGTTGGATCCCTTATGAGATGACACCGCCTTCATTCGGTGATGATGAAGCTGTGAACGCGGGCGGAGGACTGATGGGAATCCTTTCCGGTCTGTTTACGGCAGCACAGAGAGATGATGCTCAGGGCTCAGGCGGTGAAGGCGGAGCGGCCGATCAGGCATTCGGAACCTTCGAAAAGATTGCAAAGAGTCTTGAATTCCTGGTAAAACCCGTCGGCTATTCACTTGCCGTTGTCATCTTAATACTTATCGCAATACCGCTCATCAGACGTATCATAGTCATATTCAGGGTATTGTCATACAGGAGAAAAGGAAAGTACAGTGAAGCTGTACTTGTGAAATACAGATCATATACCTCAAATCTTATTAAGAAGAAACTCATCTCTTCTTCCAATGCCGACAGTGTCAGTGTAGGCGAGGAACTTAGCGGAAACTATGAATCCGAAGAGATTAAGAGTAAAATAAAAGAGGTAGCGTTGATCGTCAGGGAAGCTGCTTTTTCGGCTCATGAGATCACGGCCGGGGAATATGATAAAGCGGTCTCCATGATGAAGGATATAAAGAGGGCTAAACGTAAGCCTTCCTGAGTATTGGGATTATTTTATTTATGTTCTTGAAAATGTCTTGGAAACTGATAAAATATAATTAGTTTCCAAGATATTTCTATATTGTTTTCTTTTATCCGGATCGGAGGTACACATGAAGGACGTCACGATTATCGGAGCCGGTGTAACGGGCAGTGCAATAGCCAGGGAATTATCGAGGCTTGACCTTGATATTCTCGTGCTGGAAAAAGAATCCGATGTTTGCGAGGGGACATCCAAGGCAAACAGCGGTATAGTTCATTCCGGTTATGATGCCAAGCCCGGAACTCTCAAGGCAAAATTCAATGTTGAGGGAAATAAGTTAATACATGAGCTTTCTAAGACTCTTGATTTTCCTTTTAAGGAAAACGGGTCTTTGGTTCTTGCGCTTGAAGAAGAAGGAAGGGCAGGCATTGAAGCTTTATTGGAAAGAGGTAAGGCTAACGGTGTGCCCGGTCTTCGTATTCTTGAAAAAGAAGAGCTTCTTAAAATGGAGCCCGGTGTATCAAAGAATGCCGTATGCGCTCTGTATGCACCTTCGGGCGGAATCGTATGTCCTTTCAACATGACCATAGCATTTGCGGAAAACGCAGTTGACAATGGTGTCATATTTGAATTCGATACCGCTGTTAAAAATATTATCGGGAAAACCTCGGAAGACGGTGAGGTGTATTACAGCATTGAGACGACAACGGGAATCGTGGAAAGCAAAGTTGTGATCAATGCAGCCGGCGTATACAGTGACGTATTCCACAATATGGTTTCGGAAGACAAGATACACATCACTCCCAGAAAGGGTGAATACCTGCTGATGGATAAGGCTGCCGGTGATCTGGTTAAATCCACTCTTTTCCAGCTTCCTTCAAAACTGGGTAAAGGGGTACTCGTTACTCCTACCGTACACGGTAATCTGATGGTGGGTCCCACGGCAGAATCCATAGAAGATCCGGAAGATACGTCCACCTCTGCGGAGGGACTTGGGCTTTTGTTTGAAAGAGGCGCCTTGTCCGTTGAATCTCTTCCAAGACTTACCATTACTTCTTTTGCCGGACTCAGGGCTCATGAAGACGGCGGAGATTTCATCATAGGTGAAGTAAAGGATTCACCGGGATTTATCGATGCGGCAGGAATTGAATCTCCCGGACTTACCGCAGCACCTGCGATAGGAGTTTGCGTTGCAGGTTTGGTAAAGAATATTCTGAAAGCCTCGGACAAGAAGGATTTCATAAGTACCAGAAAAGGAATTCCTTCCATGGCTCTTGCCACTCCCGAAGAAAGAGCAGCGCTTATAGCTTCAGATCCTTCATATGCGCATGTCATTTGCAGATGCGAACTTGTTACCGAGGGTGAGATCAAAAATGCCATAAACAGAACACTCGGAGCAAGAACGGTTGACGGTATCAAGAGAAGGACACGCGCGGGAATGGGCAGATGTCAGACGGGCTTTTGTCTTGCAAGGACTATACCTCTTCTGGCGGAAGCACTCGGAGTTGATGAAGAAGAGATAACCAAGAGCGGAAAAGGTTCTTATTACATCGAGGGTAAGATCAAGGACAGTCTGTAAGGAGCGGATATGGCTGATAAGAAAGCAGATCTCATAATAATAGGTGGCGGACCTGCAGGCCTTGCGGCTGCAGCTTCCGCGAGAAAAGAAGGACTGCAGGATATACTCATACTTGAAAGGGATACAAGACTCGGCGGTATTCTGAATCAGTGCATTCACAACGGTTTCGGCCTTCATACATTCAAAGAGGAACTGACCGGGCCTGAGTATGCCGCGCGTTTTATCAAGCAGATCGAGGATGAAAAGATCCCTTATATGCTCGATACTATGGTGGTGGATATATCCTCATCCGAAGACGGTATCAAAACGGTTACCGCAATGAATCCTGATGAAGGACTGTTTACGATAGATGCCCGTGCTGTCATCCTTGCCATGGGATGCAGGGAAAGACCCAGGGGAGCGCTTAATATTCCGGGATTCAGACCTTCGGGAATATATTCCGCAGGTACCGCACAGTACTATGTAAATATCGAAGGACGCATGCCCGGTAAGAGAGTTGTTATTCTCGGATCGGGTGATATCGGTCTGATCATGGCAAGACGTATGACCTATGAGGGAGCCAAGGTTTTATGTGTTGCGGAACTTCAGCCTTATTCGGGCGGACTTAAGAGAAATATCGTTCAGTGTCTGGATGATTTTGATATACCTCTCCTTCTCAGTCACACCGTTGTGGATATAAAGGGAAAAAAGAGAGTTGAGGGCGTTACCATCGCAGAGGTGGACGAAAACAGAAAGCCCATTCCGGGAACCGAAGTTTACTACGAATGCGATACGCTTCTTCTTTCCTGCGGGCTTATTCCCGAAAATGAACTGTCTGGTAAACTTGGTGTAAGGATGAACCCTGTGACGAACGGTGCATTTGTAAACGAAAGTCTTGAGACATCCGTACCGGGAGTATTTGCCTGCGGAAATGTTCTCCATGTTCACGATCTTGTTGATTACGTTTCGGGAGAGGCTTCACTTGCGGGAAAGAATGCGGCCGACTACATACGCGGTGAGCAGTTATCAGACGGAGAAGTAATAAATATAAAAACCGAAAACGGCGTAAGATACAGTGTTCCTTCCGTTGTAAGAAGCGGACATATGCCGGATACACTTACCGTGCGATTCAGAGTCGGTAATGAATACCGTGACACCAATCTGGCCGTATATCTGGATGATGAAAAGCTTATGAAACTTCCCAAGAGGGTAATGGCACCCGGCGAGATGGAACAGATCATACTTGTGAAGAGTAAAGTCATGGATATACTGAGCAGATCTGACAGATCCGAGCATGAAGTTGTGATAAGAGTGGAGGACTGATCATGGAAACACGAGAGCTTACATGTATAAGATGTCCCATAGGCTGTCATATTACCGTAGAACTTGAAAACGGTGAAGTAAGGTCAGTGTCCGGTAATTCTTGCCCCCGCGGTGAGGAATATGCATCCAATGAAGTTACTCATCCCATGCGCACGGTTACCAGTCTTGTACGCCTGAAAAACGGAAAACGTCCCGTGGTGTCGGTTAAGACCAAGTCGGATGTGCCCAAAGAAAAAATGATGGATGTTGTAAAGGCGCTTAAAGAGATCGAACTGACCGCACCCGTAAAGATAGGGGATATAGCAGCAGAGAATGTGGCGGATACCGGAGTAGATGTTATCGTCACTTCAAACGACGATTGATACGGAGAAAACATATGGGCGAAAAATATATTCTTGCACTCGATCAGGGAACAACAAGTTCAAGAGGAATCATTTTTGATAAAGATGCGAAGATAAAAGCTGTCGCGCAAAAAGAATTCGATCAGTATTATCCCCAGCCCGGATGGGTCGAGCATAATCCGAGAGAAATATGGTCCTCACAGATCTCGGTTGCAAGAGAAGCAATGGCCAATCTCGGCCTTGATGCTTCCGATATAGCTGCCATCGGCATCACCAACCAAAGAGAGACTACTATCGTGTGGGACAGGGAAACAGGAGAACCTGTTTATAACGCCATCGTATGGCAGTGCAGAAGAACCGCTCCCATGATAGATAAGCTGGTAGCGGCCGGACGCACCGATATGATAGTCGAAAAGACCGGGCTTGTCCCGGATGCGTATTTCAGTGCCAGCAAGATCGCGTGGATACTTGATAATGTTGACGGCGCCAGAGAGAAGGCAGAAAAAGGACGGCTTGTTTTCGGAACCGTCGATACATGGCTCATATGGAATCTTACCGGCGGACTCGTCCATGTGACGGATTATACAAACGCCGCAAGAACCATGCTTTTCAACATACATACTCTCCAGTGGGATAAGGATCTTCTCAAACTGTTCAACATCCCTAAGAGCATGCTTCCGGAGGTAAAGCCCAGCAGCGCACAGTACGGATATACAAGCGAAAGAGTAATGGGCGGATGGATCCCTATTTCCGGATCGGCAGGTGACCAGCAGGCTGCGCTGTTCGGACAGTGCTGTTTTGATAAGGGAGATGTTAAGAATACCTACGGAACCGGATCTTTCATACTGATGAATACCGGAAGTGAGCCCGTTGCATCATCCAACGGACTTCTTACAACCATGGCCGCATGTACTTCCGAAAAGCCCGAATATGCCCTTGAGGGTTCTGTGTTCGTGGCAGGAGCTGCGGTCCAATGGCTTCGTGACAGCATGAGAATGGTCAAGAATGCGGCACAGACCGAAGAATATGCTGACCGTGTCAGGGACAGTGCGGGCGTATATGTTGTGCCTGCTTTTACGGGAATGGGGGCTCCATACTGGGATCAATATGCCCGCGGTACCGTATTCGGAATTACCAGGGGATGTACCAAGGAGCATTTCATCAGGGCAACTCTGGAATCCATCGCTTATCAGTCATACGATGTCATGAGAGCAATGGAGGAAGATCTGGGTGCACCGCTTCAGGGACTTAAGGTAGACGGAGGAGCCTCTGCCAATAATTTCCTTGTAAAATTCCAGGCAGATCTTATAGGAACAAGAGTCATCAGGCCCAAATGTATCGAGACTACCGCCATGGGAGCGGCTTTCCTGGCGGGGCTTGCTGTGGGATATTACAAAAACAAGGATGAGATAAGGGACAAATGGGAGCTTGGAAGAGCCTTTGAACCGGAAGCGGACAGAAGCAGGGCTGAGGAACTGCTTAAGGGATGGCATAAGGCCGTAAAGTATGCAATTGCCTGGTCAAAGGATGAATAAAGCCGCATAAATACAGGATTTTTGCTATTCATTGCGGGATTTCCCCGCTGGAACACATATCCCCAAATATTGCAATAAAAATATCAAATTTTGCTGTTTGAAAATTTGACAAAAATCACATAACCCCATCAGCACTTTTTAACCAAAAGTGAATTTTTGCACAAAAAAAGCAAAAAAATGGTTGCATTGATGGGGCAAATAATATATTCTTAACCACGAAATCGATTAAGGAAATCGATTAAGTAAAATTTTTGCTTAATTTATGGACAAAAATTTTAGTGGATTAAGAAAGGGTACGAAATGAAGGATTTCCTACACAATACATGGAAACACAGAGCACACGTCATACTGGCACTGCCCGTATTCCTCGTTCTGTTTTTCATCATGTATGTTCCCATGACCGGTCTTGTACTTGCGTTTAAGAATTTTGATGTCACGAAGGGAATCTACGGAAGTCCATGGTGCGGACTTGATAACTTCAAATTCCTCATCGCTTCCAAGAACATTTTCGTAACCATGACAAGAAATACTCTTGTCTACTACGTAATCTTCACAGCTGTCGGAACATTCCTCAATGTTGCTCTTGCAGTTGCGATCGATCAGTGTATCTTCAAGAAGACGACCAAGGCGATGCAGACTCTTATGATCATCCCCGTCTTCATCTCATATGCAGCTGTTCAGTTCATAGTCTATGCTTTCATCAGCAAGGACACCGGACTTATCAACGGCGCTCTCGGAACAAGCACCAGCTTCTACACACAGGCCAAGTATTGGCCCGCTATCGTGACCATCACCAAAATCTGGAAAGATACAGGATACGGATCGGTTCTTTATATGTCGGTTCTTGCAGGTATCGATACCGAGCTTTATGAAGCAGCGGAGATCGACGGTGCAAACAGATGGAAAAAGATCTGGCACATCACTCTTCCTAGTCTTATCCCCATGATCACCGTTATGCTCCTTCTTTCCGTAGGTAACGTAATGAGATCCGATACCGGTCTTTTCTACCAGGTAACAAGAGACTCCGGTCAGCTCTATTCGACCACTCAGGTTATCGACTCCTACGTACTTCACGCGATATTCAAAAATTCAAACTTTGGTTTTACGGCAGCTACATCCTTCTTCCAGTCCGTTGTCGGTTTGCTCCTGATGCTCTTTGCAAACTGGACGGTTAAGAAGATTGAGCCTGAGAACGCTTTATTCTAAGGAGGTTAAGGAAATGGCGCGTAAGAACAAGAATGCCGATCTGGCACCTTCAAAAAAAGAGAAAATGAGCATAGGTCAGATTATACTGCTGATCTGCCTGCTGATATTTACGATCTTTTGTTTTGCACCCGTACTGCTGGTATTCATATCTGCATTTACCGATGAGATCTATATTACCCAGCATGGTTTCTCCTTCTTCCCCGAGAAGTGGTCCATGTCAGGTATGAACGCCGTTCTTAAATACGGGAAGCAGCTCTTTACATCATATGCCGTTACCATTTTCGTAACGGTTGCCGGAACTCTTCTCGGACTCCTTATCATGAGCATGTATGCTTATGCAATGAGTAGAAAAGATTTCAGGCTTTCCAAGTTTTTGGCGATATTTTTGCTCATCCCCATGCTCTTCAACGGAGGGCAGTTGTCCGGATACATCGTATTTACTTCACTGTATCACCTTAAGGACAGTCTGCTTCTCCTTATCCTTCCACTCTGCGTATCTACGATGAACGTTATCATCCTGAGAACCTACATCGTAAACAGCATTCCTTCAGAGCTTATGGAAGCTGCCAAGATCGACGGAGCCGGAGAGTACAGAACTTTCTTCCAGATCACATTGCCCCTTCTTAAACCTTCACTTGCTGCTGTAGGTTTCATGATGGCAACCGCTTACTGGAATGACTGGCAGAACGCACTTCTCTACATCGATACCAACAGCAAAAAGCCTCTGCAGCTTCTGCTGGTAAACATTCAGAAGAGCATTCAGTTCCTGCTCAACAATAACAACGTTCCTGCATCAGCAAGAGCGGCAATGGGCGGAGCTATCCCCCAGAACTCTGCGACCATGGCGACCGTTATCGTAGTCATCGGCCCCATCATGGTAGCATATCCCTTCTTCCAGAAGTACTTTATCAAAGGACTTACGGTCGGATCTGTTAAGGGATGATCTTACATTTGATATTCGGGTATCGGCATTACGCCTTTACTTTTGAATATAGATAACCAATTTAGGGAGGTTAAGTTATGAAAAAACTCAACAAAGTTGCAGCACTTGCGCTTGCAACAGTGATGGGACTTTCCATGACCGCTTGCGGAAACGGAAATACCCCTGCACAGCCTGGTAACACCGGAGCAGAGCCCGGAACCACAACTGTATCTGATAGTGGCGCAGTAGTTATCGACGTCTACAGACGTACATTTAACCTTGGCGCAGTTGACGATGCACAGGTTAAAAAAGTAGAGGATGCTATCAACGCATACATCGCTGATAAGATCAACGTTCAGATCGTGCTTCACGACATCGCATCCGAGTATGAGGACAAGGCTAACCTTGCACTCAACAACGGTGAGATCGATCTCCTTTGGACCGCTTCCTGGGAGAGCACCATCGGAACCAAGGATCTCTTCGCTTCAAACGCAGTTTATGATATTACCGACCTTCTTCCCGGATCAGCTCTCTATGATTCAATGGATGCTAACACTTGGGAAGCTTCCAAGTACGGCGGAAGAAACTACTTCATCCCCGTTTATAAGGATAACGTAGAAGGATACGACTTCATGTTCCGTAAGGAGCTTGTTGACAAGTACGGATGGAACACCGCAGGTGTTAAGACTCTTGCTGATCTCGAGCCCATGCTCGCAGATGCTGCATCAGAAGGACTTAAGTATCCCTTCCTTACCCAGAGAACCGCTATGTTCTACAGATGGTACATCGATTCATTCGATTTCTTCACCGGTGATGCTACTTCAAACTTCATCGCTGTTGACAGAAAGACCAACGAAGTTGTAGATACCATTCTCACTCCCGAGTATGAAGAGTTCGTAACTCTTATGTGCAAGTGGGCTGAGGAAGGCTACATCTCTGAGGACGATGTAACCAAGACCACTGATGATACCACCACCCAGACTCAGGATTGGGGTATTTCTTGGTGGACCGACCTTCCCAACAATGGTGAGGCAAACGGAAGATATGGACAGGAAGTTGTTATGCAGCCTGCTTCCAACAGATATATGCACACTGACTCAATGCTTGGATCATGCTTCTGCGTATCTGCTACCTGCACTCCCGAAGAAGCTCAGGCTTGTGTAGATTTCCTTGGACTTCTTTTCACCGACAGCAAGCTTGCTGACATCTATGCTTACGGTATCGAAGGTGAAGACTTCAACTACAACGCTGACGGCTATGTAGAGAAGATCGCTGATGCTAAGTACAACCACTCAATGTGGGAGTCTGCAAACGCTACCGTTGTTACCTGTGAGAAGGACAGCCCTTACACCGCTCAGATGTACATCGACTTCAACTCTTCAGCTCTTATCTCCTGCGCTAACGGCTTCCAGTTCGATAAGACTCCCGTTGAAGCTCAGTACACTGCTTGCCAGACTGTATTCGAGACCTACGGATTCGCACTTGAGAACGGCGGATATGCATCTGCAGATGTTCCCGCAGTTCTTCAGGAGTACCAGGCAGCTCTTGACGAGGCAGGATATCAGGATGTCCTTGCTGAGGCTCAGCGCCAGTACAACGAGTGGAAATAATTAAAAAGTGTCTTATGACAACTTTGGAAAGCGGTCGCTTCGGCGACCGCTTTTTTTATTTTCCATGCACCTTTTTCTGTGTTGTGTTAAAATAATATAGTCTTAAATACTACTATAAATCGGTCCAGGGGGTTGGGCATGATACAGGATAAGTATTTAGCAGTACACGAATATCTCAAAGAAATAAGGAGTGTTCCCTCACTTGATAAGCTTGAGGAGATCACTGCCCGTTACAGGGAGGAGCTCGGCGAATTGAACGAAGCCGAGAAAGTATTGTGGGAAGATTCTGTGATACTGGGTAGAGAACTTATCTATCTCAAGACCGGAACTGATGATGAATTCGGAAGAGGACTTCTTGCGACGCTCAGCGAGAAAGAAGCTGAAGAGTTACAGGAAGCAGACCGAATAATAGATGATAATCTCTTCGGATATCATTTCCAGCCGATAGTCAGTGTCGCTACCGGGGAGATTTTTTCGTACGAAGCTCTTATGCGTCCCAGAAGTGAGATTCTGACGCATCCCCTCGAAGTAATTAAATACGCACAACTCAGAAACAGGCTCGATGATATCGAAAGAGCCACTTTTTTGAATGTCCTTAAGATCGTGGATCACGGTTCGAAATTCTTCCACGGAAAACGTGTATTTATCAACAGCATTCCCAAGACCAAATTAGCTGAAGAAGACCAGGCTAAGGTAAACGAACTCCTTACCAGACATAATCGAACCGTTGTAGTCGAGCTTACCGAAAAAGCAGAGCTGGATGATAAAGAATTTGCCGAATTCAAAGAGCGCTATCGGATCATGAATGTACAGACTGCGATAGATGACTACGGAACCGGATATTCCAATGTTCAGAATCTTCTTCGTTACATGCCGAATTATGTCAAGATCGATCGTTCTCTCTTAAGCGGAATGCAGGACGATCCCAAGAAGAGACATTTTGTAAGAGAGATCATCGACTTTTGCCACAGTAACGGAATTCAGGCTCTGGCGGAGGGAGTTGAGACAAGCGAAGAACTAAGAGGTGTTATCTTACTCGGTGCGGATCTGATCCAAGGTTACTATACAGCAAACCCTGCTTCGGAGCCTGTTCCTGAAGTTTCTTATGATATAAGACAGGAGATCAGAAAATACTACCACGAAAGACAGGAAGGAGAGGCATCCCAGTTCTACACCGCCGACAATGGAGAACATATTGAACTGGAACGTCTTATTAAGAACGAAACAAAAACGATCCTCATCGGAAGTGACGGAGATTATTTCATAAGCGGTAATCCCGGAGTAGAGGCTGAGATAGTACTGGAAGTTGCAGATAATGTAAAGGCCGAAGTTACTCTTGAGAACGTAAGAATCCTTAATAAGAAAAAACTGCCTTGTATAGATATCGGTAAGGGTTGTGAGATAGTCCTTAACCTCAAAGGTGATAACAGGCTTAATATGGGAGGCATATGCGTTCCCGATGGGACCGGTTTTATTTTGCGAGGAGACGGAAATCTGGGAATAATCCTGGATGCCGATGAATACTTCGGAATCGGAAACGGGATCAATGCCGGTCACGGAAATCTGGTATTTGAACAGACCGGAATGCTTAAGATTGAGACAAACGGTAAGATAGGCGTTTGTATAGGATCCGGATTCGGCGGCGGAATAAATCTTGCCGGAGGTCAGTATGTTCTTGAAATGAACGGAGAAAGAGCCTTGGGAATAGGTTCTCTGTACCGGGATTGCGTCATAACGATAGACAACTCCGATATTACCGGGGAGCTTAATACGGTCAAGGGAGTAGCCATCGGCTCTATCGGATCCAGTGCGGATATTACTATTTCTTATACTTCCATTAAGCTGTATATTAACGGAAAAGAAGCTGCTGCCATCGGAACCATGCTGGGCGAAAAATGTAATGTTGAGATGCATGATGGAAGTGCCATAATGAATATCCGAAATGACAGATTCACCTGCTTCGGAGCTCTTGACGGAAGCACCTGTTTCAAGTTTTACAGGGGAGCGCTCAGACTCTTTGCGAAGGGTGAAAAACTTCTTCCCTTCGGAGGCTTTACCGCAGATACCGATATCAATTTCGGCGAATGTGATATTACCGCTAAGATCATGTCGGATATAAAACTGGAGGAATACCTGCTTCGCGACAGGGTCGAGGTTATAAACGGAAGAGCAAGAGTGGTGCTGAACGGATACGAATACGATCTGACCGATTGATGGAATAAGAAAATGCTTCGGGCAAAGCTACATAATTGCCCGAAGTATTTTTTTCACTTATTTACACTAACGCTTTAAAGTGATAAACTACTAGACGGTAACACTTTAAAACGGAGGTCGTATATGCTTATCAAAATCTTAATGCTGCTGCTGTTTTTCTCGGTCATGCTGGGCGTAGGTTTCTATTGCCGTAAAAATGCGACCGATGTTGGAGGATTCGTTCTCGGTGGAAGAAACGTAGGCCCCTGGCTTACCGCTTTTGCTTACGGAACCAGTTATTTCTCCGCAGTTATCTTCGTAGGTTATGCCGGACAGTTCGGCTGGAAATACGGAATCGCATCTACCTGGATCGGAATCGGTAATGCACTTCTCGGATCCATGCTCGCTTGGAGGGTTCTGGGCAGAAGAACCAGGATCATGTCACAGCACCTTAATTCCGCAACCATGCCGGAATTCTTCGGAGAAAGATTCCATTCAAAGGGACTTAAGATAGCGGCTTCATTTATCGTATTTATCTTTATGATCCCTTATACCGCATCTCTCTATAACGGACTTTCAAGACTCTTCGGAATGGCTTTTGATATAGATTACACCGTATGTATCATCGTTATGGCCATCCTTACGGGCGTATACGTAATTGCAGGCGGCTATATGGCAACCGCCATCAATGATTTTATTCAGGGCATTATAATGCTCTTTGGAATCGTTGCAGTTATCCTCGCAGTTCTTAATTCAAAGGGCGGATTCCTTATGGCTCTCGATCAGCTTGCAAAGGTTTCCGATGAGACCGTAAGCACCACCCCCGGTGTTTTCAACTCATTCTTCGGTCCCGACCCCATTAACCTTATCGGAGTTGTAATACTTACTTCACTCGGGACCTGGGGACTTCCTCAGATGGTTCAGAAATTCTATGCCATAAAGTCCGAGCAGTCCATTACCAAAGGAACGATTATCTCCACTTTATTTGCAGGAGTTGTTGCGGGCGGTTGCTATTTCCTCGGAGGTTTCGGAAGACTTTTCTCCGATTCCGTTGACGTTGCAACGGAAGGCTATGATGCCATTATCCCTGCAATGCTTAAGAATTTAAGCCCCGCACTTATCGGACTGGTCGTAATCCTCGTTCTTTCCGCATCAATGTCCACCCTTTCGTCGCTGGTAATGACATCAAGCTCTACTCTTACCATTGACTTCATAAAGGGCAATATCATTAAGAAGATGGACGATAAAAAACAGGTTCTCTGGATCAGAGTTCTCATCGTTGTATTCATTATCATCTCCGTTATTCTGGCAATTATCCAGTACAAGAGCAGCGTAACCTTCATTGCTCAGCTCATGGGTGTTTCATGGGGAGCCATGGCAGGTGCTTTCCTTGCTCCTTTCCTCTATGGACTTTACTGGAAGGGCACAACCAAGGCCGGATGTATGGCAAGCTTCATCTTCGGTGCGGGCTTCATGATCTGCAATATGATCTTCGGAAAGCAGTACTTCCCCGTACTTCTCAAATCCCCCATCAACGCAGGTGCTCTGGCAATGCTCGCAGGACTTGTCATTGTCCCTGTAGTATCACTTCTTACAAAGAAGCCTGATAAGAAGGAGATTGAGAAGATCTTCAGCTGCTATGATAAGAAGAATCAGGTACCTGTAACACAGTCATTGGAGTAATATGTTGTTTTGTTAATGCCACGTGGAGGCCGTCACACCGGTTGGTGTGACGGCCTTTTTATGTCCGGTCCGGGCGAACTGCGTGAATTATGCAATTTGATAAGAATGTATGCTGAAGGCAGGCACGTATGAAACTACATCTTTGACAGGAACCTTGAAATTTTAGCATTTTTGAGGAGTGGCTGTAATTATGCGGATTTTCGGAGAATTTACAGTCCTTTGACGTCCGTTCTGAGAGGATTATCATAGTTTGGACTGTATTTCATGTGAATTTCGGATATTTTACAGTCCATAGAAGTTTTTTAAGAGTGTATAAGCGCAGTTTGGACTGTAAATATATGTATTTTCCGAGTTTTTACAGCCACTATTTGCGGCTTGACCAGAGTGGACTAAAAAAGCAGCTCAAATGCTTATTGGTGCTGAAAATGTGATATAGTAAATAATGAATAGAATCTATGTTATAGAGAGGCTGATATGAAAAAAGTATTCTACTACACAGATGTACTTCCTTTTCTTTCTAAACCTAAAGCCGCAATAGCCAAATTAAAGGCTAATCTTGAAATATTCAAAGAAGCATCCGAAAACATAGAACTTATATGGCATCCTTGGTCTCGCACAGAAGAGTTCATGAAACTCAACAAGTGCACTGTGACCGATGAGTATAAGAAAATAGTCGAGGAATACAAGGCAGCCGGGTGGGGGATTTTAGACGAAACCACAAATGTTGCAGACACAAGAGAAGTAATGATGGCGTGCGATGCCTTCTATGGAGACGCCTGTGATCTTGCTTTCGAAATCAAGGATAAAGGCATACCAGTAATGCTACAGAATGTAGATGTTTTAAATAATTAGAGCTTGTTAAAAGGAACTTCCGATAAAATGGAAAGTTCTTTCTTGAAAATGCACATTAAGCTTGCATCATATCATATATAGGAGACATGAATGTCAAAATCTGAAAAAGTATCACTATAATCTGTCTTTACTAAGGCTGAGAATCATGAATTCTCAGCCTTTTATCTAATTACCGTCTTTGTCATAAAATGGTCGGAATTACAGCCTTCAAACTCTCTCGGAATCTTAAGAAATTCATTCAAAATGCCGATATAAATAAGTATAATAAATAAAGAACCTCAATAAACGGATTTGTGAGAGGGAAATATGATTTTTGACACGTTTTTTATAAAAACGAAAGAATCGGAAAGCTTTTGTCGGTAGATCTATCTATGACCGACAAGAGCTTTTTTGCTACTAAAAAATAGGAGACATACAACCGATGGAATACATAATTGTTCAGGCCGGTGGTAAAGGGACACGCCTCGGATATCTCACCAAAAACAAACCTAAAGCATTGGCTCCGGTCGATAATCTGCCGATGCTTTTTCATCTGTTCAGAAAATATCCCGATAAAAAGTTCATAGTAATTGCCGATTATCAGAAAGATGTGCTTAGGAATTACCTGAATGCATTCGCTGAGGTCAAATATGAGATGGTAGTGGCATCCGGAATCGGAACCTGCTCGGGGGTGAAACAGTCAATTGAGTTGATACCTGATGATGCTCCTTTTATGCTCGTCTGGTCCGATCTCATCCTTCCGGAGAAACTTGAACTTCCGGAGGGGTACAGTAATGCCGATTACCCCTGCGAGAACGATTACATAGGTGTATCGCAGACTTTTCCTTGCAGATGGAAATTTGAAAACGGAGACCTGCAGGAAGAAAGATCTAGCGAATATGGAGTCGCGGGATTTTTCCTCTTCAGAAACAAAAAGCTTTTGTCCGAAGTCCCGGAGAGCGGAGAACTTGTCAGATGGATGAGGGACAGTGGTCTAAAATTCAAATCTCTCGGCCTAGCTGGAACAAGAGAATTCGGACTCCTTGAGGAATATGAGAAACTTGGTCGTGTTAAGACCAGGCCCTTTAACAGAATAACTGTTGATGGCGATGTTCTTATTAAAGAGCCCGTGGATGATCAGGGAAGGGCACTTGCCGTAAAAGAGTGCGCCTGGTATGAGAAAGTTAAAGAGCTGAACATCACCGGTATTCCCAAAATTTATTCAACAGATCCTCTGAAAATGGAAAATATCAAAGGAAAAAACATCTATGAATGTGATCCTCCTTCTGAGGAAAAGAAAGAGATTCTTACATCTCTTGTAAGTACTCTGAGGGAGCTTCATTCCAAAGATTCGATTCCTGCCGACTCTGCAAGCATGAAGGAGGCTTATTTCAATAAGACCATGCAGAGACTTTCCAAGGTGGAAGAACTTGTGCCTTATGCGAAGGAAAAAACCATAACCGTAAACGGAAGAGTCTGCAGAAATATTTTCTACTACAAGGATATTCTTGAGAAGAAGCTGGATGATCTTAAGACGGATTGTTTTTCGCTTATCCACGGAGATTGTACATTTTCCAACCTGATGATCAGAGATAACGGAGAACCTGTTTTGATAGATCCCAGAGGATATTTCGGATTTACCAGTTTGTATGGCGATGAAAGATATGACTGGGCAAAGCTGTATTACTCTCTGAAGGGTAATTACGACACCTTTAATCTCAAAGAGTTCTCACTCGATATCGGCGGTCACTCTATTGTAGGCGGCGAGAAGATAGGAGATCTTGGTAACGGTGAGGTGAGACTGGATATCAGATCAAACGGATGGGAGGACCTTGAGGAAGAATTCTTTTCGCTGACGGGATGCAACAGGGAGGAGATAAAACTGCTCCATGCGGTCATCTGGCTTTCACTCACAACATATGCTTGGCAGGATTATGACTCGGTCTGCGGATCATTCTATAACGGACTTTATTATCTGGAGGAAGTATTATGATCGAATATTACAAGGATGTATTAAATACGATTGAAGACTCTTTAAATTCTATTCCGGAGGATCTATATGAACAGATTATAGATGAGTGCGTAGAAACTCTGAAAAATGGCGGCAAGATAATTGCGAGCGGACTTGGAAAAAACGTTCCCATCTGTGAAAAATTCGTTGGTACGCTTAATTCACTTGGATTAGATGCGCGTTTTCTTCACACGAACACTGCAGTACACGGCGATCTGGGAATGGTAGGAAAAAAGGATATTGTTTTTTTGCTTTCAAAAGGAGGAAATACAAACGAGACGGTGGATCTTGGCGTACACCTGAAGAAACGTGGAACAAATACCTGGCTAATGTCTTTCTATGGTGATGGTAAAGCAGGAGAAGTAATAGACAAGAAGTTTATTATGCATTTAATCAATGAGGGGGATGAATGGGATATAGTTCCCAACAATTCGACGACGGTCTATCTGATCGTGCTGCAGGGTATTGCAATTGAAATCGGAAAGAGGCTTGGAGTGACGTTGAACGATTTCAGGGTCAACCACCCCGGTGGAGGTATTGGCGCAAGATTAAGTGCCGGAATCGGGATTCCAACCTCAAAAGTCCACTGAATGAAACTGCTAATCTATGTAGTATATATCGTATACTCAACCAATTTTGATACAGAGAGGCACTCTGCGGAGTATCCGAAGCCAGGTAGAAACTTGTTAGATTAATGATTTTACAGCGTAATATTATGAATGAGAATAAATTACTAATTGTGATTCCTACGTGGGAAAGATGCCAAGCGATTGAGAGGCTGTTATCTGAAGAGGTTGAAGTATTAAGTGAATTCAAAATTGATATATGTATATATGATTCGAGTCGAGGTGATGAGACATTTAAGTTGGTATGCGAGTATATTAAAAAGCATAAAAATGTTTTATATGAGAGGGTAGATGATGCCATACCTTCAAATGTAAAGTATTTTGATATATGTAGAAAAATATCTGACTCGAAATATAAGTATTTATGGATAATACAAGATCACTTAATAATAAAACGAGAAGCTATCCAACATATCATTAACGCATTGGATACTTGCGCTGATTTCTACTATTTGGATATGTTTTCGAATATGTATAATCAGAAAGTTGAAAATGATTTGAATTCATTTGCAATAAAAAGTGCATGGATGCTTACAAGATATGGCACAGCAGTATTTAAAATAGATTCATTTCTTAAAGGTATTGAATGGGATGGAAAAATAGATAAATGGCTGAATGATAAAACTATTAATTTTTCACATGTCGGGTTGATTTTTGAACGGCTGATTGAAATGAATAATGCTAAGGTAGAGAGCGTTTCATTCAAAAGAGAACAGTTTTACGATTTTATGCGATTTCAACCTGTTGCCTGGGATGGCGAGTTGTTGCGCATTTGCCTGGAATGCTGGGGAATGACAATAGAAAAACTGCCGAATACTTATCGCAAAGAACAGATTATGCAGAGTCAGGATGCACTATTTATTTCAAATATTAAGCTCTTGTCTTTGAAAAGTGAGCATAGATATGGAGTGAATGAGTACGAGAGGTTTAAGGAATGGATTTGTAAAATATATCCCGAGAGAGATAAGGAATTTAAAGACATTGCGTACTTGCCTGGTGAAATTGCTGAAAAAAGATATTTTGGAAAAATTTTTGATGCGATTAATAAAGCACGAGAGAAACAAGCTCCAGTTTATGTATATGGTGCAGGAAGACATGGCACAGAACTTGCTTCGTACCTTGATAAAAAGAAAATCTTATTTAATGGATTATTGGTTTCGACTAAAGAAGGTAATCCGAATTGCATTAATGATCATTATGTATATGAAGCTAGTGAAAAAATCAGAAATGGAAATGCCCTCATTATTATAGCTGTCGCAAAGGGGAGCGTGGATTTGATAAGTAAAATGATAGATGATATCTCGGATAATCCAAATGACGTGTTAATTCTGGATGAGATTATATGAAAATTATAGTTTTTGTTGTGTGGTGCAATATGAAGATGTGACACCAGAGTATTCACTTATATGTTCAATTGGTCAAGTGTTTTGGATGTTAATACATAGGAAAAAATGGCTATAACTTTGAAAGAATAGGTATTAGGCAGTAACATACCATGGTGTATGGCAGAACGATTATTGAATATCTGAATTAATGAAAAAAGATAAGGAGGAAGAGGTAAAGGACTATGATAGAAAAAAAGGTGTATTTCCTTTATGGTTTACGTCAGGATTTGTTTAATAAACAAGTATGGCTTGTTGCCAACAATGACAATATGGGAAGTGTGGTTTTTTTGATGCGTAAGATGTTAGTTGATTATATGTACCACGCTCATGTTTGTACATTTGACGATAACCTAGTTAATAGTAGCGTTGAAGGCGAAATGATAAAAAAATTTGAGGCTGTAAATGAGGACGATTCTCATTTTGTGATTGAGGGGAAGAGTTGGTATTTATCATATGAAAATATCAAAGAGAAGACAAGTGAGTCAAATATCTTTCTCTTTATGGAAGGGTGGTATGAGGAGGAAGAAGAATGTATCGTGTGTGGACGAAAAGGACAATTAAAAAAATATGCTGAGTTTTACCCATTTGTCACAGAACGAATGTTTAAGGGGGAGAAGCACAAAACTGGTCTTTCTTATTGCCCGCGATGCGGTATGACATATTCGACATATCGTCCCAAAGATGATGAGGCATCACAGTATTATTGGAATTACAGAGATTCTGAATATCAGAAAAGAAGGCAGTATTATGAGCCGGCATATACGGCAGAGTTTAATGCAGCATTGGCTGATCCTCCTGATGGCGGTATGTTGAGAAGGAAAGCAATATCTGATTTTTTAGATGATAGTGTTGATTTCGATCATGTAGAAACCATCTTGGATTATGGCGGAGACAGAGGACAATTTATTCCGGATGTTTTCCCGAATGCCACAAAATATGTATATGACATTTCTGGAGTGGAAACAGAAAAGGGTGTTACGGGGATTAGAAGTGCTGAGGAACTTATGAATTGTGGTGTATCTTGGGATTTAATTCTTTGTAATCAATGTATGGAACATTTATCAGATATAAAGGAGTATTTTGAGAGACTTGTAGCGTGTATGTCAGCGAATACTTACCTATATATTGAAGTTCCAAATGAAAGAAGTATATTAAACAGCTATACAGTCAAAATTCATGAGCATATCAATATGTTTAGTCAGATGGCATTCCATATTTTGGCGGAACAAAGCGGCCTTACTGTGGTGAAATCGACAGACGCATCGGGGGTAAGATGCCTTTTGAAAAAATGATGGAGAGTTGATTTATGGAATATAAAGTTGCTTTATGCATTCCGACATATGAGCGCAGTGATATGATTGAAGATTTTTTAATCAAATGCTCATCATATTATATTCAAGAGGGAATAGATATTTATTATTTCGACTCCAGTGTCAGCGATGAAACGGAGAATCTGATTAATAGTTGGCCTGAAAAAGAGCATTTATTTTATCTTAGATTTCCATCAGAAGTTGAAGGAGACGAAAAGGCTTGTCTCATTTATCAGTGCTATGGGTTAAAAAGGGAATATGATTTTATCTGGCTTTCAAACGATTCTTATCAAATCCAGCCAGAGACGCTTCATTTGCTGATGACAAATCTAATACCGGAATATGATATGGTAAATATAACTCCCCAGAAGCAGGATTATGATCATAATGGACTTCGAGTTTTTACAGATCCCGAGGATTACTTTTGGGCGTGTCTATATAATGTGGGAAGATATGGAAATGCTATAGTAAATAGAAAAACTATGCTAGAGGGAATAGACTGGGATAATTACAAATATCTATTCCACAATCATGAAATTCAGGCCTTCGGGAATACCATGTTTTATTTTACTCGATTGAGTGAACTTGATCATATGCGTGCACTTTATATTCCCTTTTTCAGTTCGGAATTGAGGGATTCTACGCTAAAGAAGGCTTCTAACTGGAGAAGAAATATGTTCCGTATCTGGTGTGATAGTTGGGTTAAAGCAGTAGAGCAAATGCCGGATACCTATAAAAATAAAAAAGCAATTATTTTTAAGTTCACATCAAATATGTGTATGCATGATTACAAAGATTTTGTAAAGTATCGTATAGAGGGTATTTTTGATAGGCATCAGTATGAGAAGTATAAGGAGGTGTGGGAAAGAGTAACACCAACGAACAAAGCAATAATATGGTTGATTTCCATTTTTCCCAGGATAATTCTTACTCTTCCTAGAAGAGTTATGATAAAAGCTCGAATGATTGGCTTTAAGCGGTTTTATAACAGGCATCCACGAATATATATTTATGGAACATCAGCAGGCGGGTATAGATATGATCTGTTTCTAAATAAATACGGATATAAATATGAGGGATTTTGCTGTTCGCAAAAAACAGAGAATCAGAGTAGATATTGTCAACATCCTGTTTATGAATTGAATGAATTGTCGGACGATTTTTCTAATATTGGATTTATTATAGCAATGCAGGATGAAAACTATAATAGAGTAAAACAGGATTTGAAAAGGTTAGGATGTAAATATTTTCGTGACAGTAAATTGGAGAATTTGTTTTCATTTGAATTGGGTTATTGCGGTGATAGTTGGTTCATAGGAAAGATAAGGTAAACATATGCAGTATATTGTATTCGGAGCAGGAGAATCAGGAAAAAAGGCAGCAATAGATTTGGGCGTGGAGCGAGTGGAGTATTTTGCCTCGAATCATCACTTGTCTGATGACGGTAAGTCGCAATGGATATACGATCGAAAGGTTATATCCTTTGATGAAATGATATGTAGAAGTGCATCTGGTGATTATATCATAGTTGTAGCTTCTGAACGATATTCCATTGAGATGGATACACAGTTAAAAAATGAAGGTGTAGAAAAGTATTTTGTATATCATGAGTTTGATGCTTCCGAATTATGGAAATTATATCCTAACTATTATTTGTATAGAGGATTATATACGTTAAATTATGCGAAGATTCTAAGCCTTTATAAAATAGGGAGTTACTCTCGGATAGCAATATATGGAACAAATTACTTCCTTCCATATCTTATTTCGGAAATATCTATACAAAACAGCTACAAGAATATAATTGGCGTGATACCTGAGAACTGCAACACAAGTGATTGCCGTTCGGTTGGTGTCACGGTATGCACATTAGAGGAATTGTGGAACGATATCGATTGCTTGGTGGTTAATACAAAGTATAATCAGAGCGATATTCGTTCTAAATTGGATATACATGAGCACGATTTTGATGTGGTTGATATTTATGATGTGGATAAGTTTGAACCGGAGTATATTCACTGTGATCTCGCTAGGTATAAGAATATATATAAGGGGAAAAGAGTCTTTGTTATTGGAAACGGACCAAGCCTTACAAGCGATGATCTCGATATTCTCAGTAAAAATAAAGAAATATGTTTTGGAGCGAATTCAATATATAAGATATTTAATAGGACGGATTGGAAACCTGATTATCTGTGTTATATAGACCCTGTTATGATTAACTCGTCTGCGGAAGAAATAACTAAATTTAGAGGCGAAGTTTTCGTAGCGGACATATATCACCGATATGGAGGAGTATGCATTCCTGATTCATCTAATGTCCATACTATACATCAAGTGGCAGATATAACAGATTTGTATTACCCGAACAAACCGAGTTTTTCATCAGATATCACCAAAAGTGTGTATACTAGTTTTTCAGTTACATACTTTAGCATTCAAATTGCTGCATATATGGGGGCTAAGGAAATCTATCTATTAGGAGTTGATAATACTATCGGAAAGAATTACTTATCTACCAAGCACTTCTCAAATGATTATCTAAATGAAGCAAAGAATGATAGTATGATTGAAAGGCTTAAGGATATAGATATGTCCAAAAATGTAGCTATGATAAATAATGGTTATCTGAAAGCTGAGGAATACTCGAGAGCACATGGATTTAGAGTTTTCAATGCTACTCGAGGAGGTATGTTAGAGGTGTTTGAAAGAGTGAATTTTGATTCATTGTTTTTAAAATAGTTAGAACGGAAAGGAAGTTATTAATGAGAGCATTTTCGCACTGTGCACACTTTCACGATATGATTGAATTTGATGAATATATCTATTATTCTGAAAGCTCCTTTAATGGACTTTTCCGATATAAGAAAGACGAAACTATTGCAGAATTTGTAGATACTTTTCCTGATGAAGACATATGGCAATGGGATTTACATAGAAGAATTATAAGGTATGAGGATGGTTTGTTTTTTATCCCGTTGAATGGGCGAGGAATATCAATATATCATCCATATAATAATCAATTTGATTTTATAGATATTAGCAAAGGGGATGGACAGAATGTACATTTTTCTGACACTATAATACTTGATGAAAAGAAAGTGCTACTAGTTCCTCAATGTGATGAAGACTTTATGGTTGTAAATCTGGATAAAAGGACTGTCGAAAGGTTTGATTTGATTGTGAATATGCGTGAAATGTGTATAGATAATAAAACACATAATGAATGGCCACGTTTTTCAACACAATCTAATTGTAGAATTGACGATGATATCTATATTGCATTATATGACACGAGTTATATATACAAGATTACTCTGGATAGGAAAGATATAAATGTGATAAAACTTCCTTGTGATAAGCATATTCGAGGAATATCCGGGACAGATGATTCAATATGGATTTCCTTTATGGAAGATGTAGTTGCGAAATATGATGTGTTGTCAGGGAATATTGAATTAAAAGAGATACCATATATGACAGAAAATGCTACATACCCTTATCTGTCGGTTTTAGAGTATTTTAACAAGGTAGTTATAATACCAGGGCGCGAAGATAAATTCATTTTAACAAATAGAAAGATGGATGAGTGGGAATTGCTAAACTTCCCTGCTGGTTATAAAAGAGAATTTGGATTTGGAAACACGGTGCTAACGCTGGACTATCGCATTGTTGAAACTAACCTATATATGTATCCAAGGTCATCAAACGGTATTCTGATATATGATTTCATAAACAATTCTCTCGATAATAGAAGTATTAACTATAAAAATGAATTCACAGAATATCTCAATGGGAAATTAGCAGCGTCATATATCAAAGAAGACATTATTATTGAAAGCGTAGACTATAAAATTATTGACTTTTTAATGGGTGTTAAGTTCTTACTATAAAAATATAATGATATAGAATTATCAACTGCACATTAAAAAGGAGATGGATTATGAAAACTGCTTGCTTTATTCCAATTAAAGCACATTCAGAAAGGGTGCAGGGAAAGAATCTTAGGATCCTCAATGGAAAAAACTATATCAATATATATGTGAGAATGTAAAAGATGCTTCTGTTTTTGATGATATATATATAGACACAAATAGCGAAGAAATAGCTAAGTACGCCTCTGACAGGGGCTTTCATTGTATTGAAAGACTTCCGGAACTTGCATTGAATACAGCCAATGGTAATGACTTGCTCGTTCATCATTTTCTACAGTTTCCTGAATATGATTATTATTTTCAATTGTTTGCAACAGCTCCATATTTGCAATCAAAACTATACGAGCATGTTTTGATTGCCTTACATCAAGTGCCACATATGATTCGTGTTTTACAGCTACTGAAAACCATGGTTTTTATTGGTATGCTGGCACCCTAGTTAATTATAGACCTTCTATTTTGCCAAGAAGTCAAGATATGATGCCTGTTTTAGAGGAAACAACGGGGTTATATGGGATTACTAAAGCGGCATTGGATAAGTATAGATGTCGTATAGGTAGGAATCCATATGTTCAAATAGTTGATAAATTTGAAGCGGTCGATATTAACACGGAAGATGATTTTAAAATCGCAGAATATATTGGAAAAATAATATATGGATTATAAAGAGATTATGACTTCGCTATCTTTATTTTTCGTATAATGCGATGATCTGATTATATGCTACAAAATGTAATTTGCTGTATCGAAGAGGCACTACGTATTCATTGAATGTCACTAAATTAGATCTTGACATATAAAGTATTTGATACTCAAACGGAACATAAATGAATTTAAGATGATAATTTTATTGGAAGAAATTATCAAAGAAGATGTTATGACATGTACATAAAGAGAAATGATAGTTTATATGAAATCTTTTCGATATTTGGATTCAGAACCATTCAGATCAGAAAATAAATTCTATCATCTGTACGAATACTCAGATGATATTTGTGCGCTTGAGGATTCTCCCGTATACCCAGGATTGATGAATTATGTCAAAACGGGTTTGCTTACTGAGGATGAAGTAAAAAAAGCTGTTGAATACGACAAGAATTCGGAGATGTAAGTGGATAAGAAACTTTTTTTCGAAATGGAAAACAATCTAAATATTCTTGACGAAGAGATAGGTCTTTCTGGAAAGCGGATTTTTCTTTTTGGCCATTGTTCGGCAACACTCGAACTGATTGATCTGCTTATAGAAAAAGGTCTTTCTGTGACTGCAATCCTTGATAACAGTGATTCAAAGCTGGGGATTGTATATAAGGGAACGGAGGTTGTAAAACCGGAACGAATCATGGAATTATCCGGGGCTGATCCTGAGAATGAATCAATTGTTCTGATCACCTCCAGATTCTATGCTTCCATGCAGAAACAGCTACGTTGTCTTGGATATATCGGTCCTATAAGAAAGATTATTGATTTCAATACGTATGCAGATTATTCTCTTTCTGAAGATACTATAAAGCGGATGACCGCTAGGGAGAAACACGGTGAGGAACTGACGACAGAACTCATCAAGATGCACGGTCATGTTTTTAAGGTCTTTTGTCCGTTTGATGCTCTTGGCGATGTTTATATCATGATGTCCTATTGGGAATCCTTTGCCCGGATGCGAGGTATTACAAATACACCGGTTTTTTGCGTGCCGTCCCGAGTTCTTTCTGAAGTTATCGGTATGTTCGGGAATTATTCTGTGGAGATATATGAGCAGAAGGAGTTGGATGCCATGATCCAGGCTGCCATATACACGCAAGATAAGGATTCATTTATCGCCCATCAGGACAGGCCTTATGTTATAAACCTTCACAGGGCTCTGTACATTAAGAAGATTCCTCTTGAATTAATTTATCGTTGCGGAGTGTTTGGGCTCCCGATAGACACAGTTCCTTCCACTCCTGAATACGGTCTTCGTGAGTATAACCACCTTAATCGTATCCCGGAAGGCAAATCGGTTGTTTTTTCTCCGTATGCTAAATCTGTAACTGCAATCGATGAATCGATATGGAACGATGCAGTCGTTTTTTTTAGTGGAAACGGATATAAATGTTTTACAAATGTGGCAGGATACGAGATGCCTCTTCCCGGAACCGAAGCGCTTGATGTGCCGCTGCCTGAGATGATCTCGGTGCTTGAGAAGGCTGGAACATTCATAGGTATACGCAGTGGGCTTTGTGATGTGGTGCGAACTGCAAAATGTAACAAGATAGCATTATATCCTGATTATAACTATAGCGATACAAAATGGAAGGCAATCGATATTTATTCTATTGAGGGGTTTCAAAATATCGAATTGGAGGGTGAAGATACATGGGACAAGATAGAGAAGAGAATAAAGTGGTGATGTCCACACTGCCCAAAACATGGATTCTTGATCTGGACGGAACCCTTATGAAACATAACGGTTATAAGATAGATGGTAAGGATACGCTTCTTGAAGGGGCCAAAGAATACATAGATTCATTACCTGCTGAAGATAAGATAGTGATCCTCACATCCAGAACCGATGAATACAAACAGATGACTCTGGATTATTTGAACGAGGCAGGAATTCGCTACGATGAGATAATATTCAATATTCCTTATGGTGAGAGAATAGTAGTGAATGACAGAAAACCGTCGGGACTCGACATGGCGGTTGCGTTTAATCTGGAGCGGGATAGTTTTTCTGTTCCACGAATTATCAGAGAATTATAACTGCTCTTTTGTTACTTGAAAGGAATATTATTATGGATTATGAAGAGTACCTAAAATGGTTGGAGAATATATCCGAGCAGTATACCATAGGTAAGAATATATACAATGTATGTGTCAATGTTTTGAAGGAGTCTCCCGATGCGGAACTGATCGTATCACCGGCAAATCTGGGGATACTGTTTTTATATCCACTTTGGCAAAGGCATATAAAAATGAACATAATATAAACTGTCTTCTTATAGCGGCGAAGCAAAGACAAGCTGAGGCGGCCGAATGGTTCGAAGGTGTTGATGGCGTGATGGGGCTTACGGACAAGGAAATGCTGAGCCTCAGATATTATTTTATTATCAGCAGAAAGTTCTATGAAAACGGGATACGTTTCGGACATATTCCTTGTTTTATAGATTGGAAGTATCCGAACGCATTTATGCATATTGATCCGGGTTTTTCGGGCCTTTCGCTAATGGAAGTTTGGAAACAGAGGGTTTTGGATATACACGGAGATCCTGAACTAGGCGGAATTATCATTCCCGAGGATATAGACATAGACGTCAATGCAGAGAAGTATTGTAATTCAGTTTTGATCGCACCGGCTGCCTTTACGAATAAGGGTATACCCGAAACGTTTTGGAAGAAATTAGCTGCCAAGCTAAAGGAAAACGGTCTTGAGGTGTACTGTAACTCCGGTGGTTTATATTACGATCAGATTATTGAAGGAACTAAGGAGTGCCTGCTCAGCACGAAAGATCTTATCGTTAACGCCCCTCTATTCAAGCATGTTATTGCGGTACGAAGCGGATTTACCGATCTTGTATGTAAAACAAATGCCAAACTTACGGTTCTTCATCTGAGTGACGATTCAAAGACACCACTGGTTGTCGAGTATGGTTCCAGAAACGATGATGTACGAGATCTAGGCCGAATGGATGATATATATCCGTATGTGTATCGCCAGGAAAGAGAAGACGAATTGATAGATTTGATCATTAAAGATATAAGGTAACAACATGTCCACATTCAATTCAGTAGAAGAAGCAATCGATTATTTTAAAAACGATAAATTTGCCTATAACAATGGCATGACGCTCGAGGACCTGGGCGAGGATTATTCGGTCTGTACCATGGAACTTGACGAGCGTCACCTGAATGCCAACGGCGGGATAATGGGCGGAGTAATGTTCACTCTGGCAGATTTTGCGTTTGCAGCTCTTTCCAATAATATCCACAGACCGACCGTTGCACAGCAGGTAAGTATCAATTACCTGGCGGCACCTAAAGGGAAAACTCTTAAGGCAAGGGCTGAACTGATCAAAAGCGGTCGTTCAAGTACGATAATACAGGTTAAGATCACCGATGAGACGGGCAGGGAAATCGCTCTTTTCACGGGAACAGGCTTCAAATTATAAGAATCACTATCCAAAACATCTTAAAATCCGGCAGTTCAGGGACAACAATCCCGAATCTGCCGGATTTTTTTATTTTATGTGACCCGCTCCGAATATCTTCCGTCTTTCATGGTGAAGGGCAACAAACCATCGCATAAAGCGGAAGATTACTCGAAAATAATGAAAGAAGGTAAATATATTATGAAAAAGCAGATCGTAGCAGGACTACTCGCGGCGTCAATGATGGCCGGATGCGGAGCAGTAGCAGACGTAGGTGGCGAACATTCAGATCCCGGTCCTTCCAGAAGCGTGAGCGCAAGAAACGTTACCGCTGATGCTCCCGAAATAGAAGTTGAAACCGGAAATACCGGCGATGAGCAGATTGCTTCCATGTCCGCATCGTCTTTGGAACTTCTTCAGAAGATCGCGGAAGCTGAAGGAACCGGTTCAAATGTACTTATTTCCCCCACCTCAATGATGATGGCGTTCGGAATGCTTGAGAACGGTGCAAATGGTGAGACGCTTACTCAGATAGAGAACACTTTCGGATCAATCCCTGTTTCTGAGATGAATCCGATCATGTATTCGATGGCACAACGTTTTAACGCTTCGGATGACGTAAAGTGGAATGTGGCTAATTCCATCTGGTTTAAGGATGACGGTCTGGTTGAAATTATCCCGGATTTTGCAACGGCTGTAAAGAATTATTATGGAGCTGATATCCTGATGGCTCCCTTTGATGACTCCACTCTTGATGATATCAACGGATGGGTGAATGATCAGACTTATGGGATGATCCCCGGAATACTTGATCAGATTCCCGAAGATGCGCGTATGTATCTGATCAACGCCATGGCCTTTGAGGGCGAATGGATGAAGGAGTATGATGAGTCGGATATTATAGAGGGTCAGTACTTTAGAAATTATGACAATTCGACCACTAAAGTAACCATGCTTTTCAGCAGGGAAGATAATTACTTCGAGATAGCGGGAGGTACCGGATTTATTCGTCCTTATAAAGGAGGAGAGTATTCCTTCGTAGGAATCCTTCCCGGAGAAGAAACCTCAGTGGAAGATTTTATTGTTGAACTTGCAGCAAACGGCGATCAGTTTGCAGAATCAATCAGAAACCCCAGGTACAGTTATGAAAACGTAATCGTAAGGATGCCTGAGTTCGAAAGCGAATACTTTGTAGAAGCAGGCAGCGTCCTTCGGGAAATGGGAATGGAACTTCCCTTTGATCCTTTTAACGCGGATCTTACAGGAATGGTTCGTCCGATCGAAATTGCGGATTATAACGCATATATAGGAAGAGTTCTTCACAAGACTTATATCAAAGTCGACAGAGAAGGAACCAGAGCAGCAGCAGTAACTGCTATCGAAACCCTGGAGTGCACAAGCGCGCTCGAACCTGAAGATGTTGTATATGTAACCCTTGACCGTCCCTTCGTATACGGCATAGTAGATAATGCTACCGGTCTTCCCGTATTCCTCGGAACGGTAAATCAGCTTTAATGCCTGCCCCTGCGGCGTCTGCGCTTAAACCCCTGAGCGCGGGCGCCGTTTTATTTTGTTGACACAATCCCTTTCCCTGTTAAAATATCTTTGTTATGAATAATAAAAAAATATTCTTTTCGGATCTGGACGGAACACTTCTTACCAAAGAGAAGAAGATTTCGGATAAAACAAAAAAAGCGCTTGATGAATTCGTTGCAGCCGGTAATCACTTTGCGATATGTACGGGAAGGGGCTTGGACAATGTATTGGACGTGGTCCGTGAGCTTGAACTTGATTATCCGGGAATGTATCTGATCTGCTATAACGGGGCACAGATTTATGATAATGATGCCGGAAGGGATCTTTTCAGGATAGGGGTTCCTCTTGATCTTATCCCAGGAATATTCGAAACAGCATCGGAATACGGAATTCATGCCCATACTTATACGACGGATTCTCTGATCTCCCCGGATAATGGTGAGGAGATGCAATATTATAACCGGGTTATCAAGAGACCTGTTATAGTAACGGACGATATAGTTTCGGCCCTGCCTGAAGCGCCTTGCAAAGTTATTGCAATAGAGCTGCATGATCTTGATAAGCTTGAACGTTTCAGAAAAGCAATAATGGATAAATATTCCGATATAGTCACGACTGTTTATTCCAACCCGAACTATCTCGAAGTATTCATGAAGGAAGCCGGAAAGGGCTCGGCGGTGGTTCGTCTGTCAGAGCACCTCGGAATTTCTATAGAGAATACGATCGCAGCGGGGGATGAGCAGAACGATATTTCCATGATCGAGGCAGCGGGGCTGGGTATAGCAATGAAAAACGCTACAGACATCGTAAAACGATCTGCCGATGTGGTTACTGATCTTGATAACGATCATGACGGACTCGCAGAATTCCTGACATCTGCTTTATGACTGACAAGACGCACTCTTAAGATAGATATATAAGGAGATCGATATATGACCATACTACAGCTTAAATATGTAATAGCCATAGCAGAAGAGTGTTCCATGAGGAAGGCTGCTGACAGATTATATGTGTCTCAGCCCAGTTTGTCCAATACTGTAAGGGATTTGGAAACCGAACTTGGAATACAAATATTCGAAAGAGTGCATAACGGCGTTGTAACAACATCCGCAGGTGCATCCTTTATCGCATATGCCAGAAGCGCCGTCGAGCAATTTGAGATCATAGAAAAAAAATACAGTGACAGAGGTAAGGATAAACCGACTTTTTCCGTATCCATGCAGCATTACACATTTGCGGTAAATGCATTTATCGAAACTGTCAAACAATTTGATTGTGAAGAATTTCAGTATTCTATAAGAGAAACTCAGACCGGTGAGGTTATTGAGGACGTTAAGAACATGAAGAGCGAGATAGGCGTAATAGCTCTCAGTGACTTTAATAAGAACACTTTTAAGAAGATATTTGCCGATACTTCACTGGAATTCAAGGAATTATTTACAAGAAACAGCTTTGTATATCTGAGAAAAGACCATCCTTTGGCTAAAAAGAAAGAACTGTCACTGGATGAACTGGTTGATTACCCTTGCATGGTATTTGATCAGGGTGATTACAATTCATTTTATTACAGAGAAGAAGCTCTCGCGACCTATGATTATAAGAAAGCGATATGTACCAACGAGAGAGCGACTTCGATCGAGTTAATGCTCGGGCTTAACGGATACGCCGTTGGCGCGGCCATGCTTGGAGAGAGTCTCAATGTGTCCGACATAACGGCAGTAAAACTTAAAGAACAGGAACTATTGACCTTCGGATATATCATCAGAAAAGGCAGTAAGCTCAGCGACATGGGTAAAATCTTTGTTAAAAAGCTCAAAGCAGTAAAGTGAATACACATATAAAAGGAAACCGCTTAGCCGGTTTCCTTTTTTAGATATAGCCTGTGACTATAACAGATGATAAATTTAGAGTATTTTACAGAATGTTCCTCATGGACGATAATCCATACATGACAGGTCAAACAAATAAGATCTGCCGATCTAAAGTTCGAGAGGAGAAAATATTATGAAAAAGAATTTAGTAAACAAAGCAGTAAGCACCATCGTAACAGCACTTCTTGCAGGAAGCCTTCTTGCAGGATGCGGTAACTCAGCTGAGCAGCAGACTCCTGCGGCTTCAAATGAACCCGCTGAAACAGTTGCTGATGTTCAGGAGACTCAGGAAGAGACCACTGAAGGCGAAGAGGCTCAGGAAGTAAAGGGAACCATTACCGTAGCTGCAAGCCAGACCCCTCATTCCGAAATTCTTGCAGAGGCTGCAAAGATTCTTGCGGAAGAGGGATGGGATCTTCAGGTAACCGTATTTGATGATTATGTTCAGCCCAACAATGTTGTTGAAGCAGAAGAGTTCGATGCAAACTATTTCCAGCACATCCCTTATCTTGAGTCCTTCAATGAGGAGCAGGGAACTCATCTTGTAAATGCAGGTGGAATCCACTACGAGCCCTTAGGAATCTATGCAGGAACCAAGACCGACCTTGCTGACATTGCAGACGGAGACGAGATCGCAGTACCCAATGATACCACCAATGAGGCGAGAGCACTTCTTCTCCTTCAGGACAACGGAATCCTTACCCTTAAGGAAGGTGCAGGCCTTACCGCAACCGTAAACGATATCGAGTCCTACAATGTTCAGGTAAAGATCATTGAGCTTGCAGCTGAAAGTGTTAAAGATGCCATTCCCGATGCAGCATTCGTAGTACTTAACGGAAACTATGCACTTGAAGCAGGTCTTTCCGTAGGCCAGGATGCTCTTGCATATGAATCAAATGACTCAACTGCAGCACAGACCTATGTTAACGTCATTGCAGTTAAAGAAGGACATGAGAATGATGAGGGAATAAAGGCACTCGTAGAAGTTCTTAAGTCCGATGCCATCACTCAGTTCATCATCGATACTTATGACGGAGCTGTAGTTCCTTTTAACTAAGATATACCACTTACATCTATTGAAGGGCACGATACCGATCGGTTCAGGGATAATACATGAGTAATATTATTGAGATCAAACAACTTCATAAATCATTTGTCTCTGAAAAGGGAGAGGTAGAGGCTCTTCGAGATGTGAGTCTTGAAATTGCCAAGAATGATATCTATGGGATCATAGGCCTTTCGGGGGCGGGTAAGTCCACCCTCGTAAGGTGTATGAACCTTCTGGAAAGACCCACATCCGGAGAAGTTATCGTAAACGGAAGATCGCTGACGGAATTAAACGACAGAGAACTTCGCAAAGAACGAAGAAAGATCGGGATGATAGTCCAGCATTTCAATCTTCTAATGCAGAGAAACGTTGTCGATAACGTGGCATTCCCTCTTGAAATAGCGGGCAAGAAGAAAAAGGAAGCCAGGAAAAAAGCACTTGAATACCTTGAAGCCGTAGGCTTGTCAGATAAAGCCAATGCTTATCCTTCTCAATTATCCGGTGGTCAAAAGCAACGAGTGGCCATTGCCAGAGTTCTGGCATCAAAACCGGAGATTTTATTATGTGATGAGGCGACAAGCGCACTCGATCCGCAGACCACCAAATCAATTCTTACTCTGTTAAAACAGATCAATGAAAAATACGGCATTACGATTGTAGTCATAACTCATGAGATGAGTGTTATTCAGGAGATATGCAGTCATGTGGCTGTTCTGGAGCACGGAGTATTGGTAGAAAGCGGAAGCACAGAGGAGATATTCAGGTCGCCCAAAACTGCGGAGGCCAGAAAGCTTGTCTTCAGCGGAAGTGAGCATATTTACGAAATGACTTCCGGCCGAATCGTTCGTATAAGCTTTAACGGCACCAATGCATACGAACCGACTTTGGGAAATATCATACTGGAGACCAAAACACCGGTTAACATACTTTATGCCAATACCAAAACCGCAACCGGAAATGCCGAGGGACAGATGTTCATCGGACTTCCGACGGATGAGGCAAAGGCTGAAAAGATCATAGGATACTTCAAAGAAAAGGGATTAAACCCGGAGGAGGTGAGTGCGGATGCTTTCGCAGCAGGAAATATTGATGATAATTGAAGGCCTGAGAGATACTATCATCATCGTGGGCTTTTCAACATTTTTCGGATATCTGCTGGGAATGCCTCTCGGTATAATCCTTGCGGTAACTGATAAGGGTGGGATAAAGCCCAATGTAGTGGTCTATAAGATCCTGGATCTTGTAACCAATATACTCAGAAGTTTTCCGTTCATAATTCTATTGGTAGTATTGATACCTTTGACCAGAGCCATAGTGGGTAAGAGCTACGGAATAGGTGCGACGATAGTTCCGCTTGTTTTTGCGGCGGCTCCCTTTATCGGAAGGATGGTCGAAAGCTCCCTTAAAGAAGTTGATAAGGGCGTTGTGGAAGCAGCACAGAGTCTGGGAGCGGGTAATCTGACGATCGTATTTAAAGTACTTCTTGCGGAGGCAAGAACCTCCCTTCTGGTAGGAGCCACAATCGCTTTCGGAACGATCCTGGGATATTCCGCTATGGCCGGTGCAGTCGGCGGCGGTGGTCTTGGAAGTATAGCGATAAGATACGGTTATAACAGATTTCAGCCGCAGATACTGTGGCCCTCGGTTATCATTTTGATACTTTTGGTACAGCTTTTTCAGATACTCGGTATGAGGATTTCCAAGAAGCTTGACAGAAGAAAATGATTCAAGAAGACGTATAATCAAAATATAAAATGTTCTGAAATGCAGATGAATACTGGGAGAGCGGGTTATAAGTTTTTTTTATAGCCTGCTCTTATTTTTATGAATTATACAGGAATCTTGAAATGATGTATCTTAACATCATCAAACAAAACAAACATTTCTTACGAAAGATAAGAAACAAACAGCAAAGAGATTTTTGGGAGGTACACACTATGAGCAATCACGAATTCAAATTTGAAACCAAGCAGCTTCATGTAGGACAGGAGCAGGCTGATCCGGTAACCGACTCCAGAGCGGTTCCCATTTACCAGACTACCTCTTATGTATTCCATTCCGCTCAGCACGCAGCTGACAGATTCAATCTCAGAGATGCGGGCAATATCTACGGAAGACTCACCAATTCAACTCAGGGCGTTCTCGAAGAGAGAATTGCAGCACTTGAAGGCGGTGTCGCAGCACTTGCTCTTTCATCCGGAGCAGCTGCAGTAACATATTCAATCCTTGCAGTCGCAGGAGCAGGCGATAATATCGTAGCACAGAACAGCATATACGGCGGCAGCTACAACCTCCTTGATAATACCCTACCTACCTACGGCATTGATACCAAGTTTGTTGATATTCATGATCATGCAGCAGTTGCCGCCGCTGTTGATGAGAAGACCAAAGCAATCTTCATCGAGACCCTCGGAAATCCCGGATCGGATATTCCCGATATCGAGAAGATTGCAGAGATCGCACACTCACATAAGATTCCTCTTATTATAGATAATACATTCGGAACTCCTTATCTCATCCGTCCCCTTGAGCACGGTGCAGACATTGTGGTTCACTCCGCAACCAAGTTCATTGGCGGACACGGAACCACCCTCGGCGGAATCATCGTAGACGGCGGAAAGTTCGATTGGACAGCATCCGGCAAGTTCCCCAGACTCACCGAGCCCAACGCAAGCTATCACGGAGTATCCTTCGTAGGAGCCGTAGGACCTGCAGCATATGTGACCTACATCAGAGCAATCCTCCTTCGCGATACCGGAGCTGCTATTTCACCCTTCAACGCATGGGCACTTATCCAGGGACTTGAGACCCTTTCACTCAGACTTGAGCGTCATGTAGAAAACACCAAGAAGGTAGTTGAGTTCCTTGCTAATCACCCTCTTGTAGAGAAGATAAGTCATCCTTCACTTAAGGACCACCCTCAGCACGATCTTTACGAAAAATACTTCCCTAACGGAGGCGGTTCTATTTTCACCTTCGATATCAAGGGCGGCCAGAAAGAGGCATATGCATTCATAGATGGTCTTAAGATCTTCTCACTTCTTGCAAATGTTGCGGATGTTAAGAGCCTTGTCATCCATCCTTATGACACCACACATGCTGAGATGACCCCGGAGCAGCTCGCAGCAGCAGGCATAAGCCAGGCTACTATCAGACTTTCCATCGGAACCGAGCATATCGATGACATCATCTGGGATCTTGAACAGGGATTTGAAGCTGTAAAGGCTCTCTAAGAATCAGAGGAGGCGATTATATGTTTACAAGCGGATTTCGATGTAGTACAACTTTTTAATAGAGAAAGAAAAGCTACGACCTCGCAAAATCTAAAAGAACATTTAATGGATCTTTTGATCCGGTAAGGAGATTATTATGGCTAAGATTTATAAAAGTGCAATTGAACTGATCGGAAACACCCCTCTTTTGGAGCTTTCTCATATCGAGAAAAAATATAACCTTAAGGCAAGACTTCTTGCAAAGGTAGAGTATTTTAACCCTGCAGGATCCGTTAAGGATCGTATCGCCAAGGAGATGATCGAGGCTGCAGAAGCTGACGGATCACTTAAGCCCGGAGCAACTATCATCGAGCCTACTTCCGGAAATACCGGTATCGGACTTGCAGCTATCGCAGCAGCAAAGGGATACAAGCTTATCATCGTCCTTCCCGAGACCATGAGCGTAGAGCGCAGAAACATCATCAAGGCTTACGGTGCAGAGCTTGTTCTTACCGAGGGTTCCAAGGGTATGAAGGGTGCGATCGCCAAGGCAAATGAGCTTCATGAGCAGATCGAGAACAGCTTCATTCCCGCTCAGTTTGAGAACCCCGCTAACCCTGCTGCTCACTACAAGTATACCGGTCCCGAGATCTGGAATGATACCGACGGAGAGGTTGATGCATTCGTAGCAGGTGTAGGAACCGGCGGAACCATCACCGGTGTAGGAAAGTTCCTTAAGGAAAAGAAATCCGATGTTAAGATCATCGCTGTAGAACCTGCTTCATCCCCCGTTCTCTCACAGGGAACCGCAGGAGCACATAAAATACAGGGTATCGGAGCCGGATTCGTCCCCAATACCCTTGATACAAGTGTCTATGATGAGATCATTACCATCGAGAATGATGTTGCATTTGAAGGCGGTAAGGAAGTTTCAAGAGAAGAAGGCTTCCAGATCGGAATATCATCCGGTGCGGCGCTTAAAGCAGGAATTCAGGTTGCACAGCGTCCAGAATTTGATGGAAAGACTGTAGTTGTACTTCTTCCCGACAGCGGAGACAGATACTACTCAACCGATCTTTTCAGCAACTAAGTAATATATTCATATCATTCTTCTACAGAAAAATACATCTTTTCAAAAGCTTCCCTCAGTTCGGCGTTCCTTATGATCAGCTGGATTGAGGGAGCTCTCATTTTAGAGATCCAGATAAATTCACCCCTGTAAATGATTATGTTGATATTCCTGAAAATACTATTCGGATTCTCAACAAGCCTGTAGTTTTTGTTTGCGCGTGCATATTCTCTCGAAACCTCGAGTTGCTCCAAGTATTCCTCATAGGTGTATGGAAGGTCAAAAGGCAGAGGACCGCCGGGGAGCTGCATGAAAAGAGGATATTTCTCAAAGTCATCTTTTGTTACAAGGGGAATTTCATCGACAACTTCGATATCCCTGAGCCATACTTCCATCATTATTTTGAGTGCTTTTAAGTACTCGACTTCTTTTTCGATGGTTTCCTCGGGAACATTATTTCTTCCCAATACATTTCTGAGAGTCTTCTCAGGAATGGTGCACATGGGAAGGCTGGCCAGCTTATTGTATCTCGGTCTTTTTTGATATGTATAAACCTTAAGGAATTCCATGAACTCAGGCTGGCTATAGTCGGTGTACATCTCCATAAGCGGCGTTGCATTTGCGAGGATCGCATTTGCCGATTGTCTTACTCCGGCTACGAAGGTTTTGGATGTGGTCGTGCGGAAACAATAGCCGTCAGGATCACCGGCTATACCGGTTCCAATCATGGCTACGCCACCTGCTACTCTCATTAGATGCTTGAAAATATCACTATGTCTTTCAGGGAGATAATATACTTCTACCTGGCCTGTCATATAAAGCGGAAGAAGTCCTTCGAGTACAAAGAGTATCTCTTTGGGGGTGGAGTCCAGATTAAGAACATACTGTATCTTTACCCCCTTTTTGAGGATCATGGCAAGAGCTGTCATATACTTCTTGGTGAATTCCGCATCATCGACAAGATATGATATTTCAAAGTCGGAGAACAGGAATACCGGCTCATTGGATTTGGATGAAATGATGAGTTTAAGTATGTCAAGTTCGGCGTTCTTAAGGCCATCAGGACCGAAATACACCTTGGTCTTGGGTATTGAGAAAGGGACATTGGGGAGCTTTATCTCATCGAAGTGGATGGATCTGATGTAATCATTGAGATCGAATTCATCCACGTATTTGAGAAAAACCGAGACATTCTTGTCCTCGGATACGTTATCGTTATTGAGGATGTATGCTTTCAAAAGAGTACAGAATGAATCGTAGGAGTCAAATTTCTCCGATGCAGGAACACTCAAAAGATCTCTGAAAGCTGTAACGGATACATTCTTTCCGAGGGAGGGATATATGAATTTGCAAAGGGTACTTACGAATTCCTCCGGATCGGGGGGACGACGCTTTCCTGTTCTGATCCTGGAAATATACGAGGGATCATAGTTCATGACTCTGGACATTTCGGAAGCGTTAAGAGAGAGCTCTCTTATAAGGAAATTAAAGTTTTCGTAATTGAAGGGAACGTTCAGCAGAGAGAGGTCGGAGTCAAAAGCCTCAAGGACCTCGGCTGCACTGATTGGTTCTCGGTCGTTTTTATGGGAGAGCGCCTCAATTCCGTGAGCAAGCTCATCCAATACACCCCTGTTGTCAAGTGAGGGTACTCTCTGGCCGGTACGGTAGCGGCTGATGACAACCTGAGATACACCGCTTTCGAGCGACAATTCCTTGGCAGATACGCCAAGCTCTTTTAAGTATGAGTCCAAACGTTCTGAAAAAGACATATTCCTATCCCTAAAAAATCGTCATTGACAATGTTGGTAATCTTCAACATTGATAAGCATATATTACATTATAACGTCCGTTAAATAAAGCCTTTTTTGAAGGTTTTTTTATCTATTTTTTATTGGTGGTTACTGCGGTTTATTTGATATAATTAATTGGTTGCAAGTCCAAAACAATTTTGACAAAAAAGGAAAATAACTATGAGAGAATTTAAGGGGTATGTGCACGGAGTGGATCTCGGGGGTTGGTTTTCACAGTGTGATCACACCAAGGAGCGGTATGACAACTTCATCAAGGAAGAGGATTTTGAACGCATCGCATCCTGGGGGCTGGATCATGTCAGACTTCCCATTGATTACGAACTTGTTGAGGATGAAAACGGAAATTACATTCAGGAAGGTTTTGAGCGTATAAGAAAGGCTCTTGAACTTGCCGGAAAATATAATCTTAATACCGTTCTCGATCTTCATAAGACTTTCGGGTATTCTTTTGATCTCGGATACGGCGAAAGCGGATTTTTTGACAATGAGAGCTATCAGGAGAGATTCTATAAGCTGTGGGAAAAGATCTCTTCCGAATTCGGCGGATACGGCGATGCTCTTGCTTTCGAACTTCTCAATGAGGTTACCAGCAAAGAGTACAGTGATAAATGGAACAGCATCGCACGTGAGTGCATTAAGAGGATCCGTGTGATCCTTCCTGAAGTGAAGATACTTGTCGGCGGATATTATAACAACAGCATTGTGGCCCTCAAGGATCTTGAAGCTCCTTATGATGAAAATATCGTTTATAATTTCCACTGCTATGAGCCTTTGATCTTCACCCATCAGGGTGCGGGCTGGGTTGATAAGATGAGTCTTGATTTCCGTATTCCCTTGAGCGCTACTTACGGAGAAATGGCTAAAGCGTCCGAGGAGCAGACAAACGGAGTATTGGGTGATCTTAAGCTTTACGATCCTGCTGACAGACTCAGTTCGGAATACTTTGATAAGTTTTTTGCCGAAGCAGTTGCTATCGCGGAGGAAAGAAATGTTCCTCTTTACTGCGGAGAATATGGCGTAATAGAGACTGCCACTCCCGAAGATACTTTGGGATGGTATGAGATGATCAGTGAAGCATTTAACAAATATAATATAGGAAGAGCTGCATGGTCATACAGGGAGATGAACTTCGGACTTGTTTCTCCCGCACTTGACGGAATAAGGGACAAACTTATCAAACTCTTATAATTTTTCCGAAAAATATTGCAAAGAGTTTCGACTTATATTATTCTGAATAAAACTTAACAAAAACCGATGACGAAGAGGAGTAGCATCAGATACTTGCCAAGAGAGAGCCCGGGACGGTGTGATCCGGACGGTGAAGGTTTATGTGAATGGACTTCGGAGGGCATGGAGGAAATTCCATGACGTAAGGCATACGTCAGTTGCCGGGGATATGTAGGTATCCCGCGAGAGCATGGGTCAAACCATGAAGCAGGGTGGCACCGCGAATTAACAGATTCGTCCCTGACAGTATATTTGTACTGTCAGGGATTTTTTTATGCGATGGAAGGTGACAATGGGGACGTATCATTTTTGTCATCTTTTATGACAAAAATGATACGTCCCCATTGTCACCGGTGTCAGAAACAGGAGGAAAGCAGATGACTATAGAAGAACTGAAAGCACTTAAGGATGAAGGTAAGTATGATATCGCTCCCGTAAGCTGCGAAATGCTCTCGGATATGAGAACTCCGATACAGGTTCTGAGGATCCTTAAAAATGTGTCGGATCATTGCTACCTTCTCGAATCGGCCAAGGACAACGATAACTGGGGCAGATATACTTTTCTGGGCTTTGATCCCAAGCTCGAGATCACCTGCCTTAACGGAAAGATGAAGATAGGAAACGATACGTTTGATACCGATTGTCCCGATAAGCATCTGAGAGAACTTCTTTCGCGTTACAGAAGTCCCAAGATCACATCACTTCCTCCTTTTACAGGCGGACTTGTGGGATACTTTGCATACGATTACATCAAGTATGCGGAGAAATCCTTGCATCTTACCGAAGAAGACGAGGAGCAGTTTAACGATATCGATCTTATGCTCTTTGATAAAGTCATCGCATTTGATCATTTAAAGCAGAAGATAATCATTATCGTAAATATTCATTTAAACGATATTGATGCAGAGTTCGCGAGGGCGCAGGCTGAACTGGGCAAGCTTAAAGATCTTATCGAAAACGGTGAGATGTGCAAGGAAATAACAGGTAAGGCTACCGGAGAATTTACACCCGTATTTGACAAGGATGCATATTGCGCAATGGTTGAAAAGGCAAAGCATCATATAGTGGAGGGGGATATCTTCCAGATAGTTTTATCCAACAAACTCAGTGCTCCTTTCGAAGGCTCACTTCTTAACACATACAGAATGTTAAGAACCATCAATCCTTCACCTTATATGTTCTATTTCAGTTCCAACGATCTTGAGCTTGCGGGAGCATCACCCGAAACTCTTGTTAAGCTTCAGGACGGAGTTCTTCATACCTTCCCTCTTGCGGGCACCAGAAAGCGTGGCAAGGATGAGGAAGAGGATAAGGCTCTTGTAGAAGATCTTCTTGCGGATCCCAAGGAACTTGCCGAGCACAACATGCTTGTAGACCTTGGAAGAAACGATCTTGGAAGGATCTCTAAATTCGGTACCGTTGAGGTAGAAAGACTCCGTGAGGTACAGTTCTTCTCCCACGTAATGCATATCGGCTCCACCGTAAGGGGAGAGATAAGGGATGATGAGGATGCGATGTCGGCGATTGGTGCCGTGCTTCCCGCAGGAACCCTATCCGGAGCTCCCAAGATCAGAGCCTGCGAACTCATAGATGAACTTGAAGGCAATAAGAGAGGCGTATACGGAGGCGCCATCGGATACATCGACTTTACCGGCAATCTGGACACCTGTATCTCCATAAGACTTGCATATAAGAAAAAAGGCAAAGTATTCGTAAGAAGCGGTGCAGGAATTGTTGCGGATTCCGTACCTGAGTCTGAATTCACCGAGTGCATCAACAAGGCATCGGCGGTTATTAAGGCCATCTCCATGGCTGAGGAGGTGTAAGATGATCCTGCTTATAGATAATTACGACAGTTTTTCATATAATCTCTTCCAGCTGGTGGGTGAGATTGATCCCGACATTCGTGTCATAAGAAATGATGCATATACAGTGGAAGAGATCAGGCAGATGAAGCCCTCTCACATAATCTTAAGTCCCGGTCCCGGAAGACCCGAGGATGCGGGTGTATGTATAGATGTGGTAAAGGAACTGTCCGGAGAGATTCCAATCCTCGGAGTATGTCTCGGACATCAGTCCATATGTGCGGCATTCGGTGCAGTGGTAACTTATGCCAAGACTCTCATGCACGGAAAAAGCTCCATAGTAACCCTTGATACTGAATCGGCACTTTTCAAAGGCTTTGGTAAGACCACTGAGGTGGCTAGATATCATTCCCTTGCTGCGGATGAAAATACAATGCCCGATTGCCTGAAGGTTACCGCCCGTACGGATGACGGAGAAGTCATGGCTGTTGAGCATAAGGAATATAAGGTATACGGAGTGCAGTTCCATCCGGAATCCATTCTTACTCCCGAGGGAAGAAAGATGCTCAGAAATTATCTCGAGGTAAAATAAGTCAATCCGGCGTTGCACTTTGCACAGTGTATCGCATTAAAGTAATAAAGTTTTTTATTGACAAAACAGTTTTAAAAGTCTATTTTATTGAGAAAGAGGCAAAGGCGTCTCTAATGTTTAATGACATTAGAGGCGTCTTTTTCTTTTTTTTCAGGGTTGAAATGTATACCCGCCACAAGCGGGTATTGATTACTAAAGGCTTTTGTTGAAAGGAAGAAGACATGGACAATAATCTTTCATATGACAGAGAACATGATGCGTGCGGAATAGGTGCGGTAGTCAAGATCGACGGTGTTCCGGAATATTCCGTTCTTGATGATGCTCTTACCATCGTTGAAAAGCTTGAGCACAGAGCAGGTAAGGATGCCAGCGGAAAAGTCGGAGACGGTGTAGGCATTATGCTTCAGATCTCACATTCTTTTTTCTCTGCCGCATTAAAGAAGGCGGGAATAAAAGTGGGTCATGCCGGAGATTACGGTATCGGTATGTTCTTTCTTCCTCAGGATGAATTAAAGCGCACCTTCGCCAAGAGACTTTTTGAAGTTATTGCGGGCAAAGAAGGCGCTGCCGTAAAGGGATGGAGAGAAGTTCCTACCAATCCGGAGATTCTCGGCGAGAGGGCATTTGAGTGCATGCCTTCCATTTGGCAATGCATAGTTGAAAGGCCTGAAAATGTCCGAAAGGGAATCGACTTTGACAGGAAGCTTTATGTCATTAGGAGAGAATTCGAGCAATCATCCGACGATACTTATATCTGCTCGCTTTCTTCAAGAACCATAGTCTATAAAGGAATGTTTCTGGTTTCCCAGCTCAGACGCTTTTATGCAGATCTTCAGAGCGAGGAATATACAACTGCGGTTGCTCTTGTTCACTCCAGATTTTCTACCAATACCCTTCCCAGCTGGGAGAGGGCTCATCCCTACAGATTCATAGCACATAACGGAGAGATCAATACCATAAGAGGTAACTCCGACAGAATGCTGGCCCGTGAAGAGACTATGCATTCGGCTCTTCTCGAGACAGAAAAGAGTAAGATCTATCCCGTTATTTCCGCAAGCGGTTCCGATTCCGCAATGCTGGACAACACACTTGAATTCCTCTACATGAACGGAATGGATCTGCCCCTTGCCATGATGGCACTGATTCCCGAGCCCTGGAAGCATAACAGGTTCATGAGCGAATCCAAGAAGGATTTCTATCATTACTATGCAACCATGATGGAGCCCTGGGACGGCCCTGCAGCCATCCTGTTTACCGACGGAGAACTCTTCGGCGCAACTCTTGACCGTAACGGACTTCGTCCCTCCAGATACTATGTAACCGATGACAACAGGCTTATCCTTTCATCGGAAGTAGGAGTACTGGATATCGCTCCGGAGCATATAGTTAAAAAATCAAGACTTACTCCCGGAAGAATGCTTCTTGTTGACATGCGCAAGAAGAGAATTATTTCCGACGAAGAGTGCAAGGAATTTTATGCATCCTCCAATCCTTACGGTGAGTGGCTTGATGCGCATCTTATCAGACTTAAGGACCTGACCATTCCCAATCATCAGGTTCCCGTTCATACACAGCCCGAAAGAGACAGACTTTATAAGGTATTCGGATACAGCTATGAGGAGGTTAAGACCTATATCCTCGAAGCTGCCAAGAACGGCGCTGAACCTACGGTTTCAATGGGTCACGACGTGCCTCTTGCATCACTCTCCGATAACTATCCTTTGATGTATCGCTTCTTCCAGCAGCAGTTTGCACAGGTTACGAACCCTCCCATCGACTCTCTCAGGGAAAAGATCGTAACCGACACCACCGTTTACATCGGATCGGACGGAGATCTTCTGTGTGAAAAGAGTGATAACTGCACCGTACTGGAAGTCAACAACCCGATACTTACCGGTGTTGATGTCATGAAGATCCGTTCCATGAAGCGCAAAGGCTTTAAGCCCGAGACCGTTTCACTCCTGTACTACAAGCACACTTCCCTGTCCCGTGCGGTTGAGCAGCTTTATCTCTCCGTAGACCGTGCGGTTTCTCAGGGTGCTAATATCATAATCCTTTCCGATCGAGGAGTTGACGAAAACCACGTGCCGATTCCCGCTCTCCTTGCGGTATCAGCTGTTGAGCAGCATTTGGTTCACACCAAAAAGAGAACGGCAGTATCGCTTATCCTCGAGACCGCTGAGGTGAGAGATGTTCATCAGGCAGCTTGTATACTGGGTTTCGGTGCACGAGCAGTTAACCCTTATCTGGCACATGAGTGTATCGGAGAACTTATCACCCTAGGACTTCTCGATAAGGATCTTCATACCGCAATTGATGATTTCGATAAGGCATTGTTATCAGGTGTTGTAAAGATTGCGGCCAAGATGGGTATTTCAACCATTCAGTCATATCAGTCCGCCAGGATCTTTGAAGCGATCGGTCTTTCCGATGAAGTCATCAGGGATTATTTTGCTGGAGTTGCATCGAGAGTCGGCGGTATCGGAGTAAAGGAACTGGAAGAGGGAATCTCTTACAGACATGACAGGGCATTCGATCCCATGGGACTTCCCGTTGATCCTGTACTGGACAGCATGGGCTATCACAATTTAAGAAGCGGAAACGGCAAAGAAGATCATCTCTATTCTCCCAAGGTCATCGTTCTCCTGCAGCAGGCTGTAAGAAGCGGAGATTATGAGAAGTTCAAAGAGTATACCTCTCTTGTAGACGATGCAAAGCATCCTCATACCTTAAGAGGACTTCTTGAATTCGTTCCCGCAGGCAAGAGCATAGATATAGACAAAGTAGAACCCGTAAGCGAGATCGTTAAGCGTTTCCAGGTCGGTGCAATGAGCTACGGTTCACTTTCAAGAGAAGCCCACGAGACCATCGCGACCGCAATGAACAGACTGGGCGGCAGATCAAATACCGGTGAGGGCGGAGAAGCATCCGACAGATTCGGAACAGAGAAAAACTCTGCGGTTAAGCAGGTAGCATCCGGAAGATTCGGTGTTACCGAAGAGTATCTGCTCAGCGCAAACGAGATCCAGATCAAGATGGCACAGGGTGCAAAGCCCGGTGAAGGAGGAAACCTTCCCGCAGCCAAGGTTTATCCCTGGGTAGCTAAGACCAGATGCTCAACCCCCGGTGTACAGCTGATCTCCCCGCCTCCTCATCATGACATTTACTCCATCGAGGACCTGGCTCAGCTTATATACGATCTTAAAAATGCAAACAGAAATGCAAGAATATCCGTAAAGCTTGTTTCGGAAGCAGGCGTAGGAACCATAGCATCAGGTGTTGCGAAGGCAGGTGCACAGGTCGTACTTATCTCAGGTTACGACGGAGGTACCGGTGCTGCTCCTTTCAGTTCTGTTCACGGTGCGGGTCTTCCCTGGGAACTGGGTGTTGCCGAGACGCATCAGGCACTTATCGAAAGCGGACTTCGTTCAAGAGTTAGGATAGAGACGGACGGAAAACTCATGACGGGACGCGATGTTGCGATCGCAGCGCTTCTTGGTGCGGAGGAATTCGGCTTTGCCACCGCTCCTCTCGTATCACTGGGATGCATGATGATGAGAGTCTGCTCCAAGGACACATGCCCCGTCGGTATCGCAACACAGAACGAGATCCTCAGAAAGAGATTTGCGGGAAAGCCCGAGCATGTATTAAACTTCATGACTTTTGCTGCTATGCAGCTTCGTGAGATCATGGCATATCTCGGATTTAAGACTGTTGATGAGATGATCGGCCGTACGGATTGCCTGAAAAAAAGAGAAAGCTTTGATCAGCCTCATGCGCACACGATTTCTTTTGACAGTGTTCTCAAGCCCGAATTTGCTCACATCAAGGAGAACAGATTCGATCCTGCTCAGGCTTATGATTTTGAACTGGAGAAAACTGTCGATGTTAAAAAGCTCCTTCCCTGGTTTGAGAAGGCGAAGGGAGCCAAGTCATCTTCGTCCAAGATATCTGTTAAGGTAAGCTCTACCGACAGAAGCATGGGAACCATTCTCGGATCCGAGATAGTTCGTAAGTACGGTGAAGGATGTAACAAGCTTGCCGAGGACAGATTTGTAGTTGAGTGCGAAGGCGGCGGAGGACAGTCCTTCGGTGCATTCATACCTCACGGTCTTACCATCAGACTTAAAGGTGATGCCAACGACGGTTTCGGAAAGGGACTTTCCGGCGGAAAACTGGTAGTAACCCCTCCCGAGGCAAGCACTTTCGAAGCATCCGAGAACATCATCGTAGGTAACGTAGCTCTTTACGGAGCAACATCGGGCAAGGCATATATCACCGGTGTGGCAGGCGAAAGATTCTGCGTAAGAAATTCCGGAGCGACTGCCGTTGTGGAAGGATGCGGTGATCACGGTCTTGAGTACATGACCGGCGGCCGCGTCGTAATACTCGGAAGTACAGGTAAGAACTTTGCAGCAGGTATGAGCGGCGGTATCGCATATGTACTTGATAAGGATCACAGCCTCTACCGCAGGATCAACAAGGATATGATCGAACTTGAGGAAGTATCCGAAAAGGTTGACAGAGAAGAACTTAAGACCATCCTTGAAGATTACGTAAAGTGCACAGGTTCCAAACTCGGTAAAGAAATACTTGATAACTTCGATGAGGAACTTCTTTGCTTCAAAAAAGTCATCGCAAGAGATTATCAGAGAATGATCAGAACCATAGCAAAGTATGAAGAGGAAGGCGCTTCAAGAGAAAGAGCCGAACTCGAGGCATTTAAAGAAGTAACTAACGCAGCGGTTTAAAAGGCAGGGAGATAAAATGGGTAAACAGACAGGTTTTCTTGAATACGAAAGAACGGAGAACGAAGAGATCCCGGCTAAAGAAAGGATCAAGGGCTACAAAGAATTCCATACCTTTCAAACCGAAGACACCAGAAGAAAACAGGGTGCAAGATGCATGAACTGCGGAGTTCCCTTCTGCCAGTCGGCCATGAGCCTTTCCGGAATGGTGGTAGGCTGCCCTCTTCACAATCTTATCCCCGAGTGGAACGATGCTATTTACAAAGGGGAGGATGAGCATGCACTCGCAAGACTCCTTAAGACCAACAGGTTCCCTGAGTTCACCGGAAGAGTTTGTCCCGCCCTTTGCGAAAAGGCATGTATCTGCGGACAGTATGATGATCCCGTTACCGTAAGGGACAATGAGCTTTTCCTTATAGAATCCGGATATAAGAACGGATGGATGAAGGCCCAGCCTCCCGTAAAAGAAAGCGGGAAGAGTGTTGCCGTAATAGGCAGCGGACCTTCCGGACTTTCGGCAGCGGATGCACTTCGTAAAAGAGGACACAAGGTAACCGTATTTGAAAGAGAAGACCGTATAGGCGGACTTCTTATGTACGGAATTCCCAATATGAAACTTGACAAGAGTGTCATTTCCAGAAGACAGCAGATCATGGAGGAGGAAGGCGTCGAATTTAAGACCGGTGTAAAGGTCGGTGTTGATATCAAGGCTTCCGAGCTTCTCAAGAAATATGATGCCATAGTTCTTGCCTGCGGAGCCAAGAAGGCAAGAGCACTAAATGCAGAAGGGATCGAAGGAACGGACGGAGTATATTTTGCGGTCGATTTCCTGACTGCTGCAACAAAGAGCGTCCTGGGTATCAAGAAGCTTCCCGCTCACTTTGATGCCAAGGGAAAGAATGTGATCATCGTAGGCGGCGGAGATACCGGTAATGACTGTATCGGAACCGTTATCAGAATGGGATGTAAGTCCGTGACTGCCATCGAGATGATGCCCAAGCCTCCGGTAAACAGGGCTGAGAACAATCCCTGGCCCGAATGGCCCAAGACCCTCAGAACGGATTACGGTCATGCGGAAGCTATCGAAGTATTCGGTGAAGATCCCAGAGTATTTAAGACTACCGTTACAAAAGTATTTTCCAAGAAGGGCAAGATAAGCGAAGTAGAGCTTTCAGAGGTTTATTTTGACAAAGGAAAGCTTTGTACCAAGAAGGGAACGGAGAGAAAGGTTAAGTGCGATCTTCTCCTTGTGGCCGCAGGATTTGTCGGAGCAGAGCCCGAAGTTCCCAAAGATTTCGGCCTTGAGATGACCGCAAGAGGAGTGGTCTCCACACCGGAAGGAAAGTATTCCACCAATGTCCCCGGAGTCTTCAGTGCCGGCGACATGAGAAGAGGTCAGAGTCTTGTCGTATGGGCTCTCAGCGAGGGAAGAGAGTGCGCTGCGGAAGTGGATGAATATCTGATGGGTTATCGAAACGGCTGAAAAGCCCTGCACAGTATGTCTGATTGACAACCTGTGTGCGGTTATAGAATAATTACTTTAAAAACCAACCTTATTTCTTGGAGGATATATGAATTACACAACTCAGGAAGTTAAGCAGTTTGTCGAAGAGGAAGATGTCAAATTCATACGTCTTGCTTTTGCCGATGTATTTGGAAAAATGAAGAATGTATCCATAATGCCCACAGAGCTCGACCGTGCATTTTCCGAAGGAATTGCCATCGATGCATGGAGCATTATCGGATTTGATTGTTTCGACAGATCGGATCTCTTCCTTCATCCCGATCCGGATACCCTGGCAATCCTTCCCTGGAGACCTGAGCACGGAAGAGTTATAAGGATGTATTGTGATATTACATGGCCCGATGGGACTCCCTTTGAGTGTGACTCGAGAACATTCCTTAAAGGTGCGATAGATGCTGCCGCGAAGAAAGGTTATACATTCAGATTCGGAACCGAGCAGGAATTCTATCTTTTCAGAAACGATCTGGAGGGTGAATCCACAGATATTCCTTATGATAATGCTGGATATATGGACGTGGGTCCCGAAGACAGATGTGCGAACATCAGAAGAGAGATCTGCATTACTCTTGAGCAGATGGGCATCAGTCCCGAGAGCTCTCATCATGAAGAAGGCCCCGGACAGAACGAGATCGATTTCAGATATTGCGATGCTCTCAAATCTGCCGATGATGCCATGACTTTCAGAGGCGTGGTAGGCGCAATAGCTAACAGAAACGGAGCAACCGCGGTATTTACACCCAAACCCTTTAAGGGAAAGCCCGGCAACGGAATGCATATTAACTTCTCCGTTAAAAAGGGAAATGAAGATGTTGATCTTGAGCCCGTTATTGCAGGCATTCTTGAAAATATTGCCGAGATGACTCTTATCTTAAATCCCGCCAGGGAAAGCTACGACAGGATAGGTGCCCTCAAAGCCCCCGGATATATAACATGGGCAAGAGAGAACCGTTCCGCTCTTATCAGAATTCCCGCGGCATTCGGCGAATACGTAAGAGGAGAGCTCAGATCTCCCGATACCTGTGCAAATCCTTACCTTGCATTCGGAATGTTGATCTATGCAGGGCTTGCGGGATTTGAAAAAGGTCTTAAGGCTCCGGAGCCCATAAGCACCAATCTCTCCACCGCAGGGGAAAATATAACAAAGAATCTTAAAAAGCTGCCTATGACATTGGAAGATGCGGTATCCGTTACCGAAAACGGAAGTTTTGTTAAAGAATATCTTCCCGCGGAGATTCTTGCGTCATATCTTGATCTGAACAGATAAGTGGGGAAGGGTTGCTTAAATGCGGGCTGAAAGAGTATACAGCGTGCTGCTTGTATCTGCAGCGGAAAAAATGAATACCAGGCTGGCGGCATTTTTTTCCGGAGGGGGTTTTGAACCGGTTACGGTTGTTGACAGTGTAGCGAAGGCGCAGCGAAGACTGCTTAACAGGGAATATGACCTGGTCATCGTCAACTCGCCCCTTCCCGACGACTTCGGAAAAAAGCTGGCGGTGGATGTGGTAACGGAAAGCGGAGGAGTATCACTTTTGCTGGTTAAGAGTGATATGTACGATGAGATCTCATCAAGTATGATACCAAGGGGCGTAATGGTAGCAAAAAGACCTCTTGAGGATTCGGTGATCGATCAGCTGCTTAACATTATGTGCAGCGTCTGTGAGCGCCTTAAGGGCATCAGGAAGAAGACCATGAGCCTTGAGGATAAGATGGAAGAGATCAGACTCGTCAACAGGGCTAAATGGGCGCTGATCAAGTCCTGTCATATGACTGAGGAGGATGCTCACAGGTACATACAAAAGCAGGCAATGGATTTGTGCCTCAGTAAAAAAGAAACCGCAGAGAACATTCTCAGAACTTACGGATAAGGCACGATAAATCCGAGGAACGATAATTCTTTTTTTGTAAAAAAGGAAATATATTTTCTTGACAACTTAAATCTGCAGTAGTAATTTATCACTTGAAAAGGCAAAGGCGTCTTTTCTGTAAACGTACAGAAAAGGCACCTTTGTCTTTTTCTGTTTCCAAAATTAATCTAGGAGGAACAAAACTATGGAAACACATTCAGTACCTGATTACTTCGGAGAACTCGTATTTGACGACCGTCAGATGAGAGCAAGACTTTCATCCAAGGTCTATGCATCCCTCAGAAAGACCATCGATGAGAGTAAGAAACTTGACCCCAAGGTTGCGGAATATGTGGCAGAGGCTATGAAAGAATGGGCTCTCGAAAAAGGCGCAACTCACTATACACATTGGTTCCAGCCTCTTACAGGCGTAACTGCAGAAAAGCACGATTCATTTATCAGCCCTTCACCTGACGGAAGCGTCATAATGGAATTCTCGGGCAAAGAACTCATTCAGGGTGAGCCCGACGCATCTTCTTTCCCCACCGGTGGTATCCGCGCAACATTCGAAGCAAGAGGATATACGGCATGGGATCCTACTTCTTACGCATTCATCAAAGATAAAACTCTTTGCATTCCCACCGCATTCTGTTCATACAGCGGTGAGGCTCTCGATAAGAAGACTCCTCTTCTTCGTTCCATGGAAGCTCTCAATAAGCAGGCTCTTCGTATCCTTGCTCTTTTCGGAAACACCACTGCAAAGAATGTAAAAACTTCAGTAGGTCCCGAGCAGGAATATTTCCTTATCACCAAGGAAATGTATGATAAGCGCCCCGACCTTAAGTTCACCGGAAGAACTCTTTTCGGTGCAAAGTCTCCCAAGGGACAGGAGATGGACGATCATTACTTCGGAGTTATCAAACCCCGCGTACAGGCATTTATGAATGACCTGAACAAGGAACTCTGGAAACTGGGAATCCTTGCCAAGACCGAGCACAATGAAGTTGCTCCCGCTCAGCACGAGCTTGCTCCCATCTATTCAACCACCAACATCGCTACCGACCAGAACCAGCTCACCATGGAGATCATGCAGAAGGTCGCTTCAAAGCACGGACTTGTATGTCTCCTTCACGAGAAGCCTTTCGCAGGAGTAAATGGTTCAGGTAAGCACAACAACTGGTCAATGGCAACAGATACCGGAATCAACCTTCTCTCCCCCGGAGATACCCCTTACGAAAACGCTCAGTTCCTTCTTTTCCTGTGTGCGGTAATCAAGGCTGTTGATGATTATCAGGATCTTCTCAGACTTTCCGTAGCAACCGCCGGAAACGATCACAGACTCGGAGCTAACGAGGCACCTCCCGCGATCATCTCCGTATTCCTCGGTGATGAGCTCAGCGCTATTCTTGACGCTATCGAAGAAGACAAGCCTTACAAGGGAACAGAGCAGAAGATCATGAAGCTGGGTGTAGATGTTCTTCCCGCATTCCCCAGAGACAACACCGACCGTAACAGAACCTCACCCTTCGCATTCACCGGTAACAAGTTCGAGTTCAGAAGCCTCGGCTCATCCAACTCCATCGCATGTGCAAACATCATGCTTAACACCGTTGTTGCAGAGTCACTTAAGATCTACGCCGACAGACTTGAAGGTGCTGAAGACTTTGAGAAGACTCTTCACGAGATGATCCGCAAGACCATCAAGGATCACAAGAGGATCCTCTTCAACGGAAACGGATACGACGATGCATGGGTAAAGGAAGCTACCGAAGTAAGAGGACTTTGTAACTACAGAACAACTCCCGACTGCATGCCTCATATCCTCGATGAGAAGAATGTTAAGCTCCTTACTTCTCACGGAGTATTCACCGAAAAAGAGATCGAGTCACGTTGCGATATCATGCTTGATAACTACTGCAAGCAGGTTCACATTGAGGCCAATACCATGATCAACATGGCACTTAAGCAGATTCTTCCCGCTATCACCGCTTATGCAGACAAGCTTTCATCCGGCGTTATCGCCAAGAAGGCTGCATGTGAAGGAATCGCTTGTGAATATGAAAAGAGCGTTATTTCAAAGCTTTCTGTTCTTGCAGATCAGATCTATTCCAGAACCGGAGAACTTGAAAGTGCAGTCCTTAAGCTGGCAGACGCAGGGGATGTGATCGAAGAAAGCGCTCTGATCCGCGATACCGTTCTTCCCAAGATGGGAGAGCTCAGAGCATGTGCGGATGAAGCAGAGACACTCGTTGCAAAAGAGTGCTGGCCTCTTCCTTCGTACGGAGACCTTCTCTTCGGAGTCAGATAAAAAATTCTTCACCTGCACCGAAAGGTGCAGGTGAACTAATTCGGAGGATGAAAAAATGTGTTCGATAATGGCGTGGTGTAAAAAAGCCGCTGACGAGAAAAAGTTTACCGCCGCTTTGGACCTGATGACTTCAAGAGGACCGGACGACGGAAGAGTTATTAAAACCGAAGGTGGTCTTCTCGGATTCAGAAGATTATCCATTATGGGTCTTACACCCGAAGGAATGCAGCCCTTCGAATTGAAGGACTGCGCTGTCGTTTGTAATGGAGAAATATACGGCTTCAGCCCTCTCAGGGATGAACTGAAGGCCAAAGGATATAAATTCAAGAGTGACAGTGACTGCGAAATCCTACTTCCCATGTATTTTGAATACGGAACAGAGATGTTTAAGAAGCTGGATGCGGAATTTGCATGTGTGATCTATGATGCCGGAAACGATGAGTGGATTGCCGCAAGAGATCCCATCGGAATAAGACCTCTTTATTACACATTCGATAAAGGCGGGAGCATTATTTTCGCCAGCGAACCCAAAAGTCTGATGCCCCTGACCGAGGAACAGATTTATCCCTTCCCTCCCGGTCATTACTATAAAGACGGTAAGTTTACCTGCTTTAACGATATCGCTAAACCCGGCAAGGTTATTACTGACGATCTTGAAACAGTTTGTGCGAACATCAAAGAAAAACTGATAGCAGGCGTAGAAAAGAGGCTTATCGCGGATGCTAAAGTCGGTTTCCTCCTTTCCGGCGGACTTGATTCATCCCTGGTATGCAGCATTGCTGCAAGAAAATCAGATAAGCCTATACGTACATTTGCGATCGGCATGAACGAAGATGCCATCGATCTTAAATATGCCAAGCAGACCGCGGATTTCCTCGGCGCAGATCACACCGAAGTGATAATCACCAAAGAAGATGTTCTCGAAGCACTTCCCAAGGTAATCCATCTTCTGGGAACTTATGACATCACCACCATAAGAGCTTCTATGGGAATGTATCTTCTCTGCAAAGCAATCCACGAGCAGACCGATATCAGGGTCATCTTAACAGGTGAGGTTTCCGACGAGATCTTCGGATATAAGTACACCGATTTCGCACCCACTGCCCAGGCTTTCCAGGCTGAAGCCGAAAAGAGAGTGAGCGAGCTTCATATGTATGACGTTCTCCGTGCGGACAGGTGTATCTCCGTAAACTCCCTTGAAGCCAGAGTTCCTTTCGGTGATCTTGATTTCGTCAAGTATTGCATGTCCATCGATCCGGAGATGAAGCGCAATCATTACAACAAGGGTAAGTATCTCCTTCGTCATGCATTCGAAGGCGGGGATTATCTTCCCGATGAGATCCTTATGCGTGAGAAGGCAGCCTTCTCTGATGCGGTAGGCCACTCCATGGTAGATCTTCTGAAAGAGTATGCGGAGAAGCAGTACACCGAAGAAGAATTTAAGGAGGGCTGCAAGAAATACTCACACGCAAAGCCCTTCACCAAAGAGTCGCTCCTTTACAGAGATATCTTTGAAAAGTTCTATCCCGGACAGTCCCGCATGGTCAAGGATTTCTGGATGCCCAATAAGGAGTGGGAGGGATGTAACGTTAACGATCCTTCCGCAAGAGTACTCTCTAACTACGGAGCAAGTGGAGTTTAAGCTGTGTAGATTTCGGGAAGTATATACATGATATGTAACTAAGGCGCCGGGAGCTTTACATGTATTTTGGCGGGACCTCCGCAGCGCAGGTACTTAGTGAGAACGAGCTTTGCGAAGTTCGAGCTTAGTACCTCTACGCGAGGACAGGGCGACAAGCGAATCCCGCAGAAATACATGTAAAGGTAGACGGTGCCGTGAATATATGACAGGTAGGAATTTATGACGAAATATATCTTTGTTACAGGCGGTGTTGTATCCGGCCTCGGAAAAGGAATAACCGCAGCTTCACTGGGAAGACTTCTTAAAGCAAGAGGTCTTAAAGTTGCGGCACAAAAGCTCGATCCTTATATTAACGTAGATCCCGGCACCATGAGCCCTTACCAGCATGGTGAAGTGTTTGTTACCGAGGATGGTGCGGAGACTGATCTCGATCTCGGACATTATGAGAGATTCATCGATGAGGATCTCAACAAGTATTCCAACCTTACTTCCGGAAGGGTATATTGGAACGTTCTTAACCGCGAGAGAAGAGGCGAGTACCTCGGCTCTACCGTTCAGATCATTCCCCACATCACCGATGAGATCAAAAATTTCGTCTATAGCGTCGGAAGGAAGACTCAGGCCGATGTTGTAATAACAGAGATCGGGGGAACCGTAGGTGATATCGAGTCTCAGCCTTTCATAGAAGCTGTTCGTCAGATCTCACTTGAGGTGGGCAGGGAAAACAGCCTGTTTATCCATGTCACTCTCGTTCCTTTCCTTCACGGATCCGATGAGCATAAATCAAAGCCTACCCAGCACTCCGTCAAGGAACTTCAGGGAATGGGAATATCTCCCAACATCCTGATCTTAAGATGCGACGAACCTCTCGAAGATGAGATCTTCAAGAAGATCGCGCATTTCTGCAATGTTAAGGAAGATTGCGTTATCGAAAACATTACCCTTCCTTTCTTATATGAAGCACCTCTTATGCTGGAGGATTCCGGATTCTCAAGTATCGTTTGCAGGGAGCTGGGTATTGAAGCCGGCGAACCGGATCTGAAGCATTGGAAAGAAATGGTTGAACGCATCAAGAATCTGAAGAAAACCGCGGTCATCGGTCTTGTAGGAAAGTATGTACAGCTTCACGATGCATACCTGTCAGTAGCGGAGGCTCTCCGCCATGCCGGATATGAAAACGATGCAAAGGTTGACATCAAGTGGATCGATTCCGAGAAGATCACCGAGGAAAATGCAGAAGAGACCTTTAAGGGAATCGACGGTATCATTGTTCCCGGCGGATTCGGCGACAGAGGCATTGAAGGAATGATCACTTCCGCCAAATATGCCAGAACTCATGATGTCCCTTATTTCGGAATATGTCTCGGAATGCAGATCGCATGTATCGAGTTTGCCAGAAATGTATTGGGCTTTGCGGATGCCAATTCCGGAGAGTTCGATGAGCTGTGCGCACATAAAGTCATCGATTTTATGCCCGGTCAGAGCGATACGATCAACAAAGGCGGAACGCTGAGACTCGGAGCGTACCCTTGCGTGATTGGCGGAAATTCAAAGATGAAGGAATTCTACGGTGAAGATGAGATTTCCGAGCGCCACCGCCACAGATATGAATTCAACAATGACTTTAAGGAAGCTTTCGAAAAGGCGGGAGCTACATTTGCGGGTATGTCACCTGACGGCAAACTGGTAGAGGAAATGGAGATCACTGATAAAGATTTCTATCTCGGAGTTCAGTATCATCCCGAATTCAAGTCCAGACCCGACAAAGCTCATCCTCTTTTTAAAGGATTCGTAAGGGAGGCGTGTAAACGAAATGGCAATTCATGAAGAATGCGGAGTATTCGGAATAGTCGGAAGTAAGAATAATGATATTGCCCGTGACATTTATCACGGACTTTATGCCTTACAACACAGAGGGCAGGAAAGTTGCGGTATTGTGGTAAATGATGACGGTGTATTTGCTACTCACAAAGACCTCGGCCTTGTCGGCGAGGTCTTTTCCGAGACCGAATTAAATGCACTCCCCGGGGGATGCATGGCTATAGGTCATGTAAGATACGGTACCACCGGAGGAAATATCGCAAGCAATATCCAGCCCATGGTGGTCAGTCACCAGAAGGGAAACCTTGCCCTTGCCCATAACGGAAATCTGGCCAATTCCCTGGATCTTCGCGATTCTCTGGAGCTTTCGGGAGCTATTTTCCACTCCACCAGCGATACGGAGACCATTTGCTACATGATCACCAGGGAGAGGCTTAAAACTGAAAGCATAGAGAAGGCTGTTCTGGGGGCGGTCAAATACCTGGAGGGAGCATACAGTCTTGTTATGATGTCTTCCACAAAACTGCTGGCAGTCAGGGACCCTCAGGGATTCAGGCCCCTTTGCTACGGAAAGAGGGAAGACGGAAGCTTCGTTGTTGCATCCGAAAGCTGTGCCTTAAATGCGGTGGGAGCAACCTTAGTAAGAGATATAGAACCCGGCGAAATGCTGGTATTCCAGTCGGATAAACCGTTTTCCGAGCCCGTTTCCTATACCGAAAACTGCGGAGGTAAAAAAAGTCCCTGTATTTTTGAATATATCTATTTTGCAAGACCCGATTCTGTGATAGATTGTATAGCGGTGCATGACACGAGAGTAATGGCAGGAAGAATTCTTGCCAGAGAATATCCCGTAGACGCAGATGTGGTGGTCGGAGTTCCCGATTCGGGACTTGATGCCGCCATAGGCTATTCGAGAGAGAGCGGGATACCCTACGAGATAGGTCTCGTAAAGAACAAATATGTGGGCAGAAGCTTTATTGCTCCTTCACAGGATCAGAGGACCGATACGGTCAGGATAAAGCTCAGTCCCGTAAAAAGCGTTCTTGAAGGCAAAAGAGTGGTACTTATAGACGATTCCATCGTAAGAGGAACCACCAGCAAGAGGATCATAAATCTCCTCAGGGAAGCCGGCGCGGCGGAGATTCATTTGAGGATCTCATCACCGCCTTTCAGACATCCCTGCTTCTACGGAGTGGATATCGATTCCGAGGACAAGCTTATTGCCAATCATCATACACCCGATGAAATAGCCGCTCTTACGGGCGCAGATTCGATCGGATTTCTTCCGATAGAGAGTCTGGAAGAAATGAGCGGTGTTAAGTCTTTCTGCAGCGCATGCTTTGACGGCAACTATCCCACAAGGATACCGTCGGATCCGAGGAAGGACAGATTCGAGAAAAAACTTTCGGAGGTCAGGTAATGATTTACAAGGGGAAGAAAAGAAAACTGATAATGTCTGACGGCAGTGAGTACGTCGGATTCGGATTCGGAGAAGATACGGGCAACAGAATATGTGAGCTCGTGTTCAACACTTCACCCGTGGGTTATCAGGAGATCATGTCGGACCCTTCCTACACCGACCAGTTCGTTACCATGGCGTATCCTCTTATAGGAAACTACGGTATCAACGAAGACGATTATGAGACCAAGCACCCCACCATCGGCGGGTTTGTTGTCAGGGATTATAATGACCTCCCTTCGAATTTCAGAAGTGACAAGACTTTTTCACAGACGCTTAAAGAACTGGGTATTCCCGGAATAACCGGTGTGGATACCAGAGAGATAGTTCGTAAGATAAGAGATGTAGGTACGAGAAAGGCTCTCATCACAGACGAGAGCACTACTCTTGAAGAGGGACTTAAGATATTGGAAGAAACTCAGATGGGACATGATCAGGTTCCCAGAGTAAGCCGCCCTCTCATCGAGAAATATATTTCCGTAAACGCTAAATATCATATCGCTGCAATTGATTTTGGTATGAAAGAGAACATTCTTCGTTCTTTTTTCAGTAAGAATTGCAGTGTCACAGTATTCCCCTGGAATGTCACCGCAGAGGAGGTCGAGGCTGTAAAGCCCGACGGAATCTTCCTTTCAAACGGCCCCGGAGATCCCGAGGATGTTAAGGAGGCAATCGAACTTGTAAGAACCCTTCGCGGAAAATACCCCATTTTCGGAATCTGTCTCGGACACCAGATCATTTCACTTGCCTGCGGAGCCAAGACCTATAAGCTTAAGTTCGGTCACCGCGGCGGAAATCATCCCGTTAAAAATCTCGAGACCGGAAAAACAGACATTACATCACAGAACCATTCCTATGCGGTGGATGAGAATTCACTTGAAGGAACAGGTCTTGTTGTCACGCACAAAAATCTCCTGGACGGAACCGTGGAGGGAGTTAAGTGCGAGAAGGATAAGATCTTCAGCGTGCAGTACCATCCGGAGAGTTCACCCGGACCGCACGACAGTTCATATCTGTTTGATGAATTTCTTAAACTGATGGATTAACGACTGCGGATACGGAAAGGTTAGAAAAATGCCTAAGAGAACGGACATAAATAAAATACTTGTTATCGGATCTGGCCCCATTGTCATCGGACAGGCTGCCGAATTCGACTATGCGGGAACCCAGGCCTGCCTTGCACTTAAAGAGGAAGGCTACGAGGTAATCCTGTGTAACTCCAACCCTGCTACGATCATGACCGACACCTCGGTTGCGGACAGGGTTTATATGGAACCCCTCAATCTCGAATATGTTGCAAGGATCATCAGAACCGAGCGCCCCGATGCGATACTTCCGGGTATCGGCGGACAGACCGGACTTAACCTTGCATTGCAGCTTGAGAAAAAAGGAATCCTTAAGGAGTGCAGATGCGAACTTCTGGGAACGGATTCCGACAGTATCGAAATGGCTGAGGACAGAGAAGAGTTCAAGGAGCTCTGCGAAAGACTCGGCGAGCCCGTTCTTCCTTCCA
>JAGCUO010000055.1 GCA_017962825.1 Lachnospiraceae bacterium
CGCATCAAGCATATCCTGTTCCCACTTCTCCAGATTACTGCCTGTCCTGAGTTTTGTGTGGATACGGTAGCACTGCCGGATCAGGTAATTGACAGAATTAGAAAGGTTCTTCACAAGATAGCAATAGATATCGATCTTAGAACCAAGGTCTTTGTTTCTTCTGACCTTGATCCTGTGTTCTTCTGAAAGTATCATGTTCACACCTCCAGAGAGGGCAGAGGGGACCTTGCTGAGATATCTCTGTTACGTACGGAGATACCGGCACTCAGTATCCGAGCAAACAGCTGAACCAGTGTCTCTTCACTCTTTCTTCTGCTGTTGGCGATAAGGTTATTCCATACGATATAGTTCCCGAGATGTTTAGTGGAGACACCGTGGAACCTGTTTATGAATTCCTTCAATGTTCGGTGATAGGCATTAATTCGCTGTATCCCGTACGAGATACCGGCTCTGTCGCATACACGGCTGTCTGTCTCCATCTGGATCAGGCGTATCTCCTTTGTTTCCGAGAAGGCTTTATATGCTTTCTCGTTGTCGGTACAGAGTGTCGCTCCGGGAGCGATGATCCCGTCAAACACAGCCAAAATACAGGAAGAACTCGGTTTGCCGAGCTTGGCCGGTCTGGCATATGAAATACCGGATGTATCCACGGCGCAGGGCACACACACTTTCTCAGAAGACAGACCTTTGACTCGGATATCGTTTCCTCGCTTATGGGCTTTCCTCGGCTTGGTGAAAGTCTTGCTGTTCTTGTGATTTCCTTTGTAGGAGACATTGAAGAATGTCTCGTCTGCTTCCACTGTGCCATCCAGATACACCTTGTCTGTGACATCCCGCAATGCGTCAAGGATCTTATGTCTCCATGAAAATGCTGTTGGCATAGAGATACCACACTCTTCCGAAGACTCCTTCAGAGTCTTCTTATCCAGCATACATTTCAGGTACTTGATCCAGATTCCCATTTCTTTTCTTGTCCCGGAAGTAACAGACTGAGAGCTGGGTATGAACGATTTCCCGCAATCCCTGCACAGGAAACGCTGTGTTCCATCCTTGCGCTTCCCATTTCTGACTACGTGATCACCTTTGCAATAGAGGCAGGAAAGATCGTCCCCCATCCTTGTCTCAATAAGGAATCCCTGAAGTGTCTCTTCACTTACATCGACATCGTTCGTTACCGTGGAATAGAATACGACACGGTCTCCAAACGACAGGTTCCGATATGCAGTTATCACGTCCTTCAGCTCTGTCATAACCCAGCCTCACTTAATATGTTACTTGTATTATACAGAACAAACGTTCGACCGTCAACTACAGAATTGAAATAAGCCATTAACGTTATCTGCCGGATAACAATTCGATAACTTTTAGTGCTCAAATAAAGTCGCAAATTAATACTTTTTGGATGGAAAAAATATAGTATTCAATCGATTGAGTGATAAGCGAATAAACAGCATATGGTAAAATGGAAACATAGAGATCTGATAGGACGGATAAAGAAACATGAGTATAGGTTATTTAGAGGATACAGGGCGCTTTCCTCTCTTTCACAAAGTCAAACAGAATCATGATATTCATGTGTATATAGAAGAGCAGAATAAATCTATGCATGCAATGGGTTTTACCGAGCATAGTTTTGCTCATATCGGTATGGTTGCAGAACGTACCGGTTATATTCTCGAGACTTTAGGTATGGATGACCATACGATAGACCTAGGACTTACGGCAGCGTGGCTTCACGATCTCGGAAACACCATAAATCGTGTGGATCACAGTCAGTCAGGTGCGCTGATGGCTTTCTATCTGCTGGATAAGATGGGAATTCCTGCAGAGGATATCGCTCCGGTCATCAGGGCCATCGGAAATCACGATGAGGTATTCGGTGTACCGGTAAGTGATCTGGCTGCAGCTCTTATCCTGGCCGACAAATCAGATGTCAGAAGAAATCGTGTTCAGGATGACGTCGAGAAGTTCGATATTCATGACAGGGTTAATTACTCAGTCAAATCATCTCAGCTCAAGATCAACAAGGATCACACCGCAATCAAGCTGAAGCTTGATATAGATACCAGATACGGAGAAATTGGAGAGTATTTTGAAATCTTCATGGAAAGGATGCTCCTGTGCCGTAAGGCTGCCAACTTCTTGAATCTTGAATTTCATCTGATCATTAACGAGCAGACGTTAATGTGAGAAGAAGGCGAATGCTATTTCTTATCGTAAAACTGATTGATTTATGATACTCTGTTGTTAGGAACGTGGCAACGTTTTGGCAACGGGAAGTCAGATATTCAAAGTTAATAGGCTACATCAGATAATCTGTATACCACAGTCAATAAAACTAAGCCATATAGTCTAGGATTTCGTTCCGAATGGGCGAGTTCGAGTGACCAGAATAGTCGCAAGTGGCTTACTTTGAAGATAATAATCCTGGCCATGTATTGCTATTGCGATGCATGGCCAGGAATTTTTGCCTGAAATTAAGTGAAAGACATTTTTAGATAACTTCTAATTCCTACATATTGAACTCGAATAATCGAAAAACGCTGAAGTCCCCTGAAAACAGGGGACTTCATTTTTCTTCGCCAACAAAATGCTCTGTGTGAAAACAATCATAAATTCAATCGTAAAAAAATACGATTGATTTTGCGACTGAATACTAGTATAATTCAATCAAAACGGATAGGTGATTATTCATATGAAAGAAAGCAGACAGTTGGAATATAAAGAAAGAATAAGCAACACGTTTCTTAAGACTGTAAGCGCCTTTGCGAATTATGATGGCGGCAGCATCATATTTGGCGTAAATGATTCCGGAGAAGTAGTTGGAATCAGCGATATTGAACAAAAGTGTTTGGATATCGAGAACAGTATAAACGACAATATAAAGCCTCAGCCAGAGTATAGCATAGAGATCATAAATTCCGGCAAAACGATATCTCTGAATGTTCGTCCAGGTGTCAATAAACCGTATCTATATAAAGGCAAGGCATATAAACGAAATGATACTGCCACGATAGAAGTTGATCAGATTGAACTTAAACGATTGATCCTGGCCGGTGAGAACAAGGATTATGAAGAGCTTCCATCTCAAAATCAAAATCTCGAATTCACATATTTGGAACAAGAACTGATCTCCAAAACAGGGATTAAAAAACTGAACTTGGATATCCTAAAAACACTTAATCTATATTCCGATAGTGATGGTTACAATATTGCAGCTGCAATTGTATCCGACATAAATGATCTTCCAGGAATAGATATTGCTAAGTTTGGTGAGACCATTAGCATATTCCAGAAAAGAAAAACGCTGGAGCATCAGTCTATTATCCGCAGTTTTTTTGAAGCAGTGGAAATGTACCAAGATTATTATCAATATGAGAAGATAGAAGGATTTGAGCGCAAACTTATCGAAACCATTCCTGAGGAAGCATTCCGCGAAGCCCTTGCAAACGCTATTATTCATCGTGTATGGGACGTCAATTCTCATATAAGAGTATCGATGTTTGATGATCGGGTAGAGATTGTGTCTGTTGGAGGCCTTCCCAATTCGGTTTCTATTGATAGCTACTTAAATGGTGATTTATCCGTATTAAGAAATCCGATACTTGCAAATATATTTCACAGACTCAATCTGATTGAGAAATTTGGTACCGGAATTCGAAGAATTAAAGAGGCGTATTCCAACAGTCAAATCAAACCAGCTTTCGTGGTTACAGAAAATATTATTAAAGTATCACTTCCTTTACTGAGCGAAAAAATGGATTTGTCTCCAGACGAACTCGCAGTTTATAGAGTGCTTAGTAAGAGCATCAATAAACCGATCAGTGAGATCATGGCCTCTCCTGATATTGAGTTTGGAAAGAGTAAAGTGACAGAGATATTAAAACGATTGGCAAACAAAAAAATCGTAGATATAGAGGGAACAGGAAGAGGCACGAAGTATAGGATCAAATCGTAAGTTAACTAATTAATTTCGCCAACAAAATGTCAACAAAAAGTCCGAAGAGGAAGTGATCAACATTATTAATTTTGTTGAAAACAGACTTTTTCCGGATTTTGAAATCTAAGAAACAGAGGGGAGAATACTTTTGGAGGATTACAGTAAACAACATAAAAAAGCCTGGGAGTTTGATGCCTATGATTTCTGGGTAAGAACCGCAGGGACGCCGGAAGAAAGAGCATCAAAGGATAAAGAAAACCCCGGGAAGATGCTGAAACAGTATGCTAACTACTTTGATTCTTTTGAAGGTGTTAAGGTGGCAAATATATGCGGATCCTGCGGCAAGAAAGCTATACCGCTTGCATTGCTTGGAGCTGATGTTACCGTATTTGATATTTCGGAAGCCAACAGGAAATATGCCGTGGAAACAGCTGAGGCTGCAGGTGTAAACATAGGCTATGAAGTTTGCGATATCATGGAAATCGATATGGACCGGTATGCCGGTTCCTTTGACGTTGTGTTCATGGAGGGTGGAATCCTTCACTATTTCCACGATATAGACGCTTTTATGAATGTTATGAACGGACTCCTTAAGCCTGGTGGAAAGATGATCTGCAGCGACTTTCATCCCTTTACGAAGATTTCGGATATCCTGGGGCTTCAGCAGCCTACCATGAGTTATTTCTCCACAGACATCTTTGAGGGAGAGATGGCACACGCAAGATTTTACGATGAGGAGATTCGTAAGCAGATCCCGAAGTGCCATTACAGGAAGTACACCATCAGCGAGATCATCAATTCTATCATCGGGAGCGAATTTACTTTGGAGCGTTTTGATGAACATCCTTCGTGGGAAAATGAAAAACTCCCGGGTGAGTTTACAGCGATAGCACGAAAATGCATTGATAGGAATGAAACGCATGAAAACATATTATGACGATGGAACTCTGAAAATCAGAAGCATGGTACCGGAGGATGCAAAGCTCCTTTATGACACATATCTTTCCTACGGATGGCATCCGCAGATCAAAATATATGAGGATTATTACAAAGAGCAGGAAGAAGGCGAAAGGCTTGTATTCATCGCGGAATATGAAGGAGCAGTCAAGGGACAGTGCACTCTTGTCCTTCATCCGACAGAAGGGCCCTGGGGAGGCATGAACTATCCCGAGATCGTAGATCTGACGGTGTTCTTTGACATACATGGAAAAGGAATCGGCAGTAGGCTGCTAGATGTGGCAGAGAGCGAAGCGGCTAAAGTATCGGACATGGTATTTCTGGCTGTTGGTGTTCATTCCGGTTATGGGCCGGCTCAGCGGATATATGTTAAACGTGGGTATATTCCTGATGGAAGCGGTGTCTGGTATCATAATAAAGTGTTGGAGCAATATGCACCATGCGTTAATGATGACGATCTTCTCCTGTTTTTGTCAAAAAGCCTGATTGATCGCGAAAATTGATCGTACATTTGCGTACATTCAAACCGTTCAGAAATGAACTGTTAAACAAACCTAAATCCAGCATAAATGCGTAGCTCAAAAAATAAATTTGCGAGTTCGAATAATCGCAAAACGCTTGAAAGCCCCGTACATAGGGACTTTCAATTTTTCTACCAAACTCGTTTACTGCACAGACAATGCAGAACAGTTCCGTCTTCCGGTATGTATATTTTCCCCTTTTCGCAAAGGATAACCTCCATACCTGCCTTATTGGCAAACTGTATCAGATCATTTGCTTCAAAAGATTCCCAGTAAATATCTCCTTTGGCATACGGAAAAAAATTATGACCTTTAAGACAATTAGGATGATTCTCTTTCAGATAGTTATAATCATGAGTTGAAAAACTGAGCAGACCACCTGTCTTAAGAACTCTTTTGCATTCCGACAGATATCTGCTCTTCAACTCGTCTCCATACAACAATCCGAGAGTTTGTGCCCAGATAAGCACAACATCAAAAGAATTATCAGGGAAATCCAGATGTTCTCCATCATATTCGCTAAATAATATCTTATATCCTTTGTCAGCAGATAACTGCTTTACTCGTGATATAACTTCTTTCGAAATATCGATCCCGACAACTTCAAATCCGAGATCATGTAATGCGAATGCTTCACGGCCCAAACCGCACCCAATGTCCAGTATCCTTGAGCCAGGAGAAAAAAGTTTGGAAACTGATTTTTCCCATTCTTTCAA
>JAGCUO010000056.1 GCA_017962825.1 Lachnospiraceae bacterium
GACGCTTCATTTTTGTCACCCGGTGACAAAAATGAAGCGTCCCTAATGTCACCTTTGTGGTATAATCTTTATACGTTACGTTAACCAATTTTCAGGAGGTGCTTTATGTTCGAACAGATCAAATTGTCATATGCAAATGATGGCCTTGAACCCGTTATTGATACCGCTACTATCGAGACTCATTACGGTAAGCACCATGCCGCTTACACCAAGACCTTTAATGATCTCGTAGAGAAGGCAGGTCTTACCGGAAAGAGTGCCGAAGAGATCCTCTCCGGACTTGATGCGGTTGCTGATGAGACCCTTCGCACGGGACTCAGAAACCAGGGCGGCGGATACCTGAATCACAATATTTATTTCGAGCAGTTTAAGCCCGAATCCCAGGCTAAGAAGGCTCCCGAAGGCGCACTTCTTGCACAGATCGAAAAACAGTACGGAAGCGTTGATAAGCTCATCGAAGAGCTCAATGCTCTTTCCGCATCTCAGTTCGGATCAGGCTGGGGATGGCTGGGTAAGAAAGCCGACGGCACTCTTGTAACCTACAAGACCGCCAATCAGGACAACTGTTACAGCTTAAAGATGGACTCTACTCCCATCCTTGCACTGGATGTCTGGGAGCATGCATATTACCTGAAGTATAAGAATCTCCGCGCGGATTATCTCAAAGCTCTTTGGAGCATCATTGACTGGAGCGTTGCGGAAGAAAGATATAAATAATTAGGTGGCTGACGGTGTGGACGGTTCTGACAATGGGGACGTACCCCTGTGTCAGGAGGTTCACCTGACAGAGGGGTACGTCCCCATTGTCAGAACCGTCCCCGCTTTCACGCATAGAGGGGCAGCATGTCTATAAGTATTGCATATCTTTTTGCATTTTTGATTGCGATGACGGTCCTGCTGTTTATGATCACCTACGGTGACGGCTACAGTGTAAACCAGATCCTGCTTGTAGTTGTCATAGTCGTGGGTAATGCAGGGTATTTTCCGCTGTCTTTGTCGGATACTTTACCGGAAGCACTTCTCTCAACTACGATCACTTATGTCAGCGGATGCTTTGCGCCGATGCTCATGTTTGCCATTGCCTGCGAGATCTACAAGGTTCAGATCCCCGGGTGGATCCTCTGCACCATGTACGCGGTTCAGTTCGGAATATACTGCTGCGTCATGACTATCGGACGTCTTGATATTTTCTATAGATCAGCCGAACTTCATAGAAACGGCGACATCGTCTATCTGACCAAAGTCTATGGTCCCATGCATACGGTCGAGATAGTTACGATGTATCTTTATTTTGCACTTTTGATCCTTGTTTCCGCGGGAGTATTTCCTCACAAAAGAAGGATCTCTACGGCGGATTCGACCGCTATCTTTTTCCTGGAATTTTTTACCATTTCGGTTTATATCGCCCAGCGTATGGTGGGGCTTCAGGTTGAACTGATGCCTTTTGCATTTGATCTTGGGCTTGTTCTTCTCATGATCCCCATTACCAAACTCAATACCTATTCCATTACCGGAAACAATGAGATCATCCGGAATCGTCTTGAACAAAAGGGCTATATCTTTTTTGACAGGAAGATGCGATTCATGGGATGTAACGAGAAGGCTTACGAATTCTTCCCGGAGCTTAATGAATGGGAACTTGAAAGGAAGATCCCCGGCAAGGGCGGAAGGTTCAATACCTACCTGCGCCAGCCTTTTACGAAGTATCTGGAAAATGAAGACGATGATCTTCTGACCGGAAACTTCCTCATGAAGAATGAGAGATTTTTCTACAACATCGGTGTTATCCGCAACAAATCCAACAGAAAACAGGGTTATATTATCGAGCTTGATAACATGCAAGGTCAGGTATGAGGCAGCACAGAAATAAGTATAAAAAGATAATAGACTACTTCTCGTATTGCTTTATCATGTTCACGGCCATAGTTTTTATTATGGGCTTTTTCGGTAACGGTCAGCCTGGCGAAGCGTACACAGGAGATTTTGCTGCCTATGATTTTAATGGAGGTTGGAAGGCTGTAAATGAGAACACCGGCTTTTGCGAGGATGGTTTTCTTTTACCCGGAGTCGTACCTGCAAAAAGTGGTGACACGGTTGTCATTAGTAATACACTTCCCGATGATATCGACGGAAAGACCACGATCCTTTTCAGGACCAAGCTGGAAGATCTATATATCTATGTGGACGGCGAACTCAGGGAAAGCTACACTTCGGAAGAACTTGTAAGAGTCGGATATTACATCCCCAGCGCTTACGTTGCCTGTGATCTTTCCGCTGCGGATGCCGGAAAAGAAATCGAGGCGCGTTTTGTCGTCAAGAATTCCGGTACCATAGAGGGAGTAAAGATCGGACCCGGAAACAATGCATGGTTCGGTATCATAAAGAGCAATATTTTTCTGGCGGTCTGCGCACTTGTCATATTGATCGTCGGAGTCTGCGTTATATTTTTCTACAGATTCGCATCAGCGAGATTTAAGATCGACAGATCCTTTTTCTACATGGGGCTTTTCATGTGCTCCCTTTCCATGTGGATGCTGGCGGAGAGCAGGATCAGACAGATACTGTTTGCTTCGCCTTCCCTTTCGAATTTCTTTTCCTTTTTTGCAATAGAGATCACGGGCGTGTTTGTGTGCTCGTATTTCGATGAGATCCAGAACAGGTATTACCACAAATTATATCTGGGCTGCCAGACGGTTATAATCCTGCAGATCATTATCAACATGATCCTCAGCGCTACGGGAGTTGCCGAGCTTTTCAAGACCGTATTCATATCCTACATATGGTTTGCCATCGGAATAATACTGGTAATGGTAACGCTTATAAGGGATACGGTCCGTAAAAAAATAAAGGACTACATTGCTTCATTTATCGGGACTTGTTTTTTCCTGATCTGCTGCATGATGGAGATCATCAGCTTCTTTGTAAATGATATTTGGAGCTTCGGTATTTATATCTGCGTCGGACTGCTTGCGCTGCTTGTTGCAACCATAGTCCAGACCGCGCTTCGCACCGAGAAGATCAATGTTTACCGCGAGCGCGAAAAAGAAGAATCTTTGATGAATACCATCGAAGCCATCACCGGCGCTATCGATGCAAAGGACGAATACACCGGAGGCCATTCCGACAGAGTTGGCGTATATGCGGGAATGATCGCAAGAGAGATGGCGGCGGATTATGATTTTTCGGAAGAAGATATTTTGAGGATCCAGTACATCGGATTTATGCATGACATCGGTAAGATCGGTGTTGCGGATTCTGTTTTGAATAAGGCGGGAAAGCTTTCGGACGAGGAATTCTCGCTGATGAAAAAGCATGTTGAAATAGGTTATGACCTTCTCAGATCCATGGATAATTCCATTGAAGGCTTGCTTGAAGGTGTGCGTCATCATCATGAAAGATTCGACGGCAAGGGTTATCCGGACGGGCTTGAAGGAACGGATATTCCGCTGGTTGCGCGCATCATCTGCGTTGCTGACTGTTATGACGCCATGACTTCGAACCGTGTGTATCGTAAGAGGCTGTCCGATGAGGATGTTATCTCGGAGATAAAGAGGTGCGCGGGTACCCAGTTTGATCCTGCCATCGCCGAGATTTTCGTAACCATGATCGAAAGAGGAGATTTCAAGGCGGCGACCATCGACGGAATGGAAGCAAGCGAGCTGGGAAGCATTTACAGATCCTCCATGCTGGAAAAGAAGCTTCAGACAGATCTCCTTGAAAAGCCCGAGCTGGTGCATCATGCGTCCCATGTGCGTATGATCTGCTATATCATGAAGCTTGCTGAGAAAAATAAGAGAAATTTCGAGATATTCTTTGCCGGGATCAGGTGCCCCGAGTGCGGGGAGATAGAGCCCCATGTGCATGATGATGAGTGTCCCGAATGCGGCGCTCACGAGCATAAAAAGGATCCTTTGACCGAGTTCAATACCTATGTCAGAAAGCAGCTGACCATGAGGGATATCCTGATAGAGTACGACGATCTTTGCAATATCGTAGTCCTTTTTGACAGAAAAACCGAGCAGCTGGAGGAAATCCGGAAGTACATTCTGGGCTTCGAAGGAGCTAAGGCGTATATCAACGAACTATAGGTGACAGTGGGGACGTACCCCTTTGTCAGGA
>JAGCUO010000057.1 GCA_017962825.1 Lachnospiraceae bacterium
CCTGGTGACAAAAATGAAGCGTCCCCACTGTCATGTAACTTATACTGCAATATTATGCATCTTGTTTCGAAAGTATTTTCAAAATTTTCTTTTCTGTTATTATCGATTTAACAGATAAGGAAAGGAGGCGTATATATGAAGTTCCGATTATCGGTTTCGGAAGATAATTACGATTCGGTTCTGGAATTTCTCTCCGGACGCGGAATAGAAATAAGTGACGATGCCGAATACGTTATCACCGAATCCGCCGGGCATGCGGATTTTATCCCGGTACGAAATGATAAAAAAGAACGAGTTCGTCTGAAGGCGGATGAGATCATATATATAGAAGCGTTCGGCAAGGATATCGAGATTCATACGGATGAAGGAACATTCAGTTCACAGGACAGAATGTATCAATTGGAATCACAGCTGGATCCCAAAGAATTCATTCGCGTAAGCAAATCTGTTATCATCTCGAGAAAGCATGTTAAGAAAATAAGGCCTACTCTCTCCATGAAATATATTCTTACGATGACAAACGGCGAACTGGTGGATGTTACCAGAAGCTATTATTCCGGTTTCAGAAATTTTTTCAACATATAAGGAGGCGATGCAATGGCTGCATTAATGATATATATAATTGCTTTAATAATAATTGCCGCATTAATTATCTTCGTCATTATCTTCAGATATAACAGGCATCTTGATAAAGTGGCTAAGGGTGAAGCTCATGATACACACTCTTCAATACCGGAACCCAGGACCGCTGCGGGCGTGAGCTATAAGATCGTACTTATGGTGATAGTCATAATGACTTTTATCGGAGTAAGCACCGTAAGCGGAATAGTCTCCACTATGCAGTCCAAGATGAACAATCTTGAATATAATAACAGAAATCTCAACATCCTGATCAATCAGTTGCAGGAGGATATTAAGCAGCAATCATCCCGTGTTGAGGATTTTACTTATAATATGGGTGATGTAAACTTCGATACATATACCGTACCGATCGATACTAAACTTATGCTTAAAGAGTATACTGATGATACTGATGTTGTTTTAGTAGCCGGTGGAAATTCTTATGATATGAATAACGATGGAAACGGGATGTATTCCGTAAGAGTCGATCGTAATATATTCGATGAAGATTATGAATCCCGGATCGTTATAAAAGAACCCGGAAGGAATTATTCGGAATATGTGGATTTTCCTTCAAGCCTGTATTATGACTATTTTCCTATGCCTTCGATGAATTGCAGCTTTTCATACTATTCAAGGCTTGGTAAGATGGTAACGGAAGGCAACTATACCATGCTCATGGGTAACAACGATGATATAGAGTCTGTAACGGCTACGTATATATGTGACGGACAGGATATTAAGAACATGGATATTACCGACGAGACATTTAATCAGGAAACTATATATCTTGATAAAGATCTTGATGTGAAAAGAGATCTGTCCATCCGTTTTGTGATAGTTACCAAGTCGGGCTTTAGGATTGAACAGCAGCAGATGGTGATATATGAAGATTTTGATTATCCGGATGATTATGAATATTGCAGAATATACGATCCGAATGGAAAGCTGCTTTGGGAGGATGATTTTAGGTGATCTGTCTTGAGAAAAGAACATGCGCTGAAACAACACGCGTTGTAACGGAAAATAACATTCCCAGGATAAGTTATTTATCTCTTGAGCAATACCCCTGGCTTATAAACGCCTTCTCTACAAGAGAAGGCGGTGTAAGCACAGGTATGTATGAGAGTATGAACCTGACCTTCACCAGAGGCGATGATCCGGATAAGGTCAGAGAAAATTTCAGGCTCTTCGGTGAAAGTATCGGGGTTGATATCACTCAAATGGTCTATTCCGATCAGCAGCATACCACAAATGTAATGGAAGTTACTTCCGAACATCTCGGAATGGGAATTCTTCGTGACAGGAATTTTTCCGATATAGACGGGATAATGACCAATGAACCCGGTGTATGCCTGGTTACCTCTTATGCGGATTGTGTTCCTCTTTATTTCGTTGATCCGGTTAACCGCGCAATAGCAGCATCCCATTCGGGATGGAGAGGAACAGTAGGAAATATTTGTCAGAAAACCGTTGATGAGATGAACAGGTTATACGGAAGTAAGCCTGCAGATATTATTGCATGCATAGGCCCTTCCATATGCGCGGATTGTTATGAAGTAGGAAGTGATGTTGCGGGTGCATTCATAGAAAATTACGGTGATGATGCGAAAACCGTAGTTCTTCCTCATAAAGAAAAAAACCCGGGTAAGTATCAGCTTGACCTTACCCGGGCTAATGTCATAAACATGGAAAGAGCGGGAATACTTCCTGAGCACATTTCCGTGCCTGATCTTTGCACATGCTGTAACAAGGATGTGCTTCATTCACACAGAGGATCCTGCGGACAAAGAGGCGGGTTGTGTGCTTTTTTGATGATTAGATGATACGCTGCTTTATCATCTGCGGTTAAGTACCACCGTGACACTGAATGTTCCGTCTGCCTGTTCTGCAAAGATTTCTCCGCCCATTTGTCCCAGGAGCTTTTTGCAGATGTATAATCCCAGACCGGATCCCTGTCTGTTTTTTATATTCGAGCCTCTGTAGAAGCTTTCGAAGATATGAGGAATTTCCTTATCTGAAATCGTAGATCCCGAATTTGAAACAGTGATCAGTCTTGCACCTTCTTCATCATTAAAAGAGATATCGATTCTATCCCCGTCACCGTATTTAATCGCATTCTCCAAAATGTTCTGGATAACTTCGATGACTCTTTCAGGATCACCGACTAGCATTACATCGGAGTAATCTTCTATTGTAAGATGGGTGCCGATGTTTTCCAGTTTATCCGTATAGTATTTCCGGATCTCTTCGATAACCGATGACAGATAGAAATCGGAATTATTGACACGAAGATCCAGAAAGTCATCACCTGATGCGGAGATGATCCCCGAAACATATTTTTCTATTTCATCCGCATTTTCTCCGATTTTTACGGCAGTGTCCGCAATTTTATCCGGATCTTTATACAGCCCTTTTTTAAGCGCAGTGGCATAAAGCTTTATTGCGGAGATGGGTGTCTTCATGTCGTGGGAAAGCGACATGATAAATACATTTTTTTCCTTCTGGAGTTCAAGATTCTTTCTGCGTTCATCTTCGAGATTTTCCCTGAGCATATCAAGTCCCCAGAGAAAATTTCCGAAGTATCTGTTTCTGTTTTCTTTGAGCGGGACGGTAAGATTACCCTTGGCAAGTTTATATGGATAATCGGATATCGTTTCAAATGTCCTGATAATGGACAGATAGATGAATGCCAGGAAAAACACGACAGTTACTATCATGATTAGCATAATGACATGGGTCATTTTAAGGAAGGCTTTATGCTCTTCGGACAGATCGACTTTGTAATCAATCCTGAAAAGTCTTCCGTTTATTTCTCTGATCACGTAATGATCGTTTGACGCGAACATGTCATATTGATCTATTTCATCAAGTCCATGTACGCTCAGTATGGTTTCATATTGCGTCACGTCTATATAAAAACCGGCTTCATCTGAGTGAGCTTTTAATTCGTTCTCAACTCTGTTTATCTCTATTCGATAGAGTTTTACGGATTCGTCGTTTCTTTTGTGGGCATAGAGTTCAACTGCTGCTACGATGATAAACAGCAGAATTAAAACTGTTGTACACAGTCTGATATATGAAGATTTTATCTTGATTTCTTCATTCAATTCCTTCGTACCTGTATCCTTTTCCCCAGACGGTAAGTATCCTTACCGGTTTTGCCGGATTGTCTTCAAGCTTTTCTCTCAGCCATTTTATATGAACGGTAAGAGTCTGGGATTCGGACTCACTGTCGGAACCCCAGACGGTATCAAATATATATTGCTTTTGAAGGGTATGCCCCTTGTTCTCCATTAGGAGCTTTAAGAGTTCGAACTCTTTGGATGTGCACTGTATCTCATTATCACCCTTTAATATCTTCTCGTGGATAACATCCAGGGTAATGTCACCATCGGTGATCTTGTCTGTAGCAAGACGTCTTTTGAAAATGCCTTTTATCTTGGCAATCAGGATATCGATATCATATGGCTTTTCGATATAATCATCCGCACCTGTTAAGATCGCATCAAGCTTATCGTTTTTGCCGGACTTTGCACTGACCATGATCACAGGGGTGTTCGATGTTCTGCGCACCTTGTCGAGGATATACATCCCGTCTACTCCGGGAAGCATAATATCCAGTACAAGGAGCTTTGCACCGTATTTTTCATAAAGCTCCAATGCTTTATTTCCGTCAGCTGCCACGCTTACGGTATAACCTTCATTTCTGAGGAAATCCGTAAGCACGTCGCTGAGTTCTTTGTTATCTTCGACAATTAAAATATCTGTCATTTTTATCCTCTTACCAGCCCATCTCCATAAGCCAGTTGTTGAGATTTCTTTCTCTTAATCTTAATTCTTCCGGGGTATAGCGTGTCTGAAAATCGTATTCACCCTGTATGCCGCCGTCTACGATGTAGATGACTCTGGTGCATTTAGCGGCTACTTTGACATCGTGAGTTACGAGCATTACGGTTGTTCCTTCTTTGTTGAGGTCAACCAGTTCGTTCATGACCTCATCGGAAGAAGTGCGGTTAAGAGCTCCCGTGGGTTCATCTGCGAAGATAACCTTGGGATTATTGATCATACTCCTACAGATACATGCTCTCTGGAGCTGGCCGCCGGATACCTCATTGATGTCGTTTTCCGCGGTGTCTTCAATACCGAGCTTGTGCATAATAGATCGGCCTCTTTTCTCGGTTTCTTTTCTGGACTCTGTGTTCTTCTTGGATTTTACCGCAGGAAGGATGATATTATCCAGTATTGAAAGATTTTTCATCATATACATCTGCTGGAATATGAATCCCATCTCGTTAAGTCTTACATCTGCCATCTCATTTTCACTGAGTTTAGAGAGGTTTTTGCCGTTGAAATCAACTTCCCCTGCAGTCATTTTATCCATGCCGGATACTGTGTAGAGGAGAGTGGACTTGCCCGATCCCGAGGGACCCATGACGGCTAACATCTCACCCTCATCTATGCTGAAATTTACGTTTTTCAGTACATTGTTCTGTTTTTTATTAACTACATAAGTTTTGCAAAGATCCTTTACTTCGATTACTTTACTCATGATTATATCCTTTCACTGTTGTGTGTTGATGGTTACTCGATATTTCCCATGTCATCCGCATTAATGGTCCGGGCAAACAGGGAAGTAAGAAATGCTGATATTCCAACGACTGCGGCCAGTATTACCGGATAGAGAACGAATACTTCAAGTGGAATGATCTTGTATTCGATTCCGGAAGTAGCCCCCATTATCGCAAAGATTCTGTCACTGACCAGTTTTGTGAACGGAATATTTAAAGTTATTGCTATTATCGAAGAGAGGATTATTACTACGATAAATCGCAGAGTGTGCTGCGTGCTTATTGCAGAAGATCTGAATCCGATCGCTTTCTGGAGTGCGATCTCACCGATCTCTTTGCTAAGGAAAGATCTTTCCATTAATACCGTGATCAGTATCGCAATCATCAGTGTGATCATAAGCACGAGGTTCTTGGCGGTGGCTATGGGACCTGCGGAGCGGGTGGATGAATCGACGAAGTCCTTGGCATCATAGATCTTATCGGTACCAAAGATTTCTTGCATCTTCTCGATCCTTGCTTCGATTTCCGCATCATCCGGATTGTCCGTAAAATTGATCTGGAACGGGTGAACACTTGCTGCCTGATTTGGTTGGATGTCCACAGATTCGTGGAGTCTTCCGCATTTTCCCAGCTGGTTAAATGTTACCAGCGATGCGGTTATGATGAATTCTTTTCTCTCATCATTAATGGTCAGGATAACAGTATCACCGATCTCTGCTCCGAGATCATCAAGAATCATGGTCGAGAGAGCAATTTCATTTTCATAAAGAGGTGCGGTTCCGCTTGAATATACATAGTCGGTGGTATGAGTATCTTTGCATTGCTGCATCATATAATTGGATTTGAAATCACCGAACTCTATGGGGATTGAATACATGAGCTCTTCATGGATGTCGCAGGGCATTCCGTTATCTGCCATAGTCTGTTTGATCTCATCTTCGATCTCATAGAATCTGTCTTCATTTTCGGAACCCATGAACTCCATGGCTTTATCCGTTGAGTTGTAATATACATCGCTTCTTGTTGTACCGAGGAGGAATAAGAGCTTATCACTTGCCAGAGTGTTTGCGGTATTTGCAAGCAGCATAATGAGCAGCAGAGTAATGGTAAATGTAATGATCATGCTCATATACTGTCTTGGCTTGCTTACAACATCATTTAATCCTAGGAACAGATTACTTCCGAGTCTGCTCTTATATAATCTGAGTACGGACTTTTTATGATGTCTTTCCCCTGTTTCGCCGTTTCTGACGGCATCAACGGGAGAGAGCTTTTTGATAGCTTTGGTACATGAGAAACAGAAAGCAACTATGATCAGTACTACCGCAATTGCTGTGATGATCCCGGTTGCAACACTGTTGTCATTGCCTATTACGATCTTATCGGTTATGCTGCCGAGAAGGAGATCTTCAAAGGGTCTGCTGAGCAGATATCCGATGACTGCACCGACGGAAGAGATGCAGATGTACTTGATCATGTAGAGGCCTCTTACGGATGAGTTCTTAAGTCCGATCGCCTTCATTACGCCGATCTCTCTGAAATCTTCGCTGATGGTGAACTTGATGGTAAACGAAAGCATTGCAAATGCAATGAGGATCAGACAGATGCTCACTATTAGCATAAGTGCCGCGGTCAACATGTCGATCATATATGTGAGCATCAGGATCGATGAATCACTGGAGAACATCGAATTGGGAACATCGGAGATCTCTTTTTCGTATAGCTTGATATCATCGGTGTATGCATAGAAGATTGCGCCGCAGTCAAGGTTTCGGATTTTTTCACTTGCGAGAAGTGTCCGCACATCTTCGTCGTTCATGAGCATTCTGGGATTTCCGATAAAAGGTGAACCTAGAAGCGCATCTTTGACGAATCCGTCGACGGTAAGCTCAAGGGTTACATTTTCAATTCTGAGTTCGATCACATCCCCGGGCTGTACTTCTTCTTTGGAAGCGAGAATTCCTCCGAGGTAGATGTGTCCTTTTTCAATCTCGGTTATTACTTCGTTATTCCTGTCGAAGTAATTGATCTTGGCATCGTCAACCGAGGTGATGACTCCGGGATTTTCGAACTCCACATATTTCACACTGTCTTTGAACAGATTCTTGGCGGAGTAGAATATTATGGTTTCTTTGCTGTAGCTTGTTACCGAGGTGGCATTTTCGAAATAGTCTTCGGCAGGGTTATTGTCGTAAGGGGCTTTTGTAAGCATTACGCAATCACTCATTTCTGCCTTTTCCAGGAAGTAGTCGATACCGCCGTAGACGGATATCATGATATTAATGCTGCCTGATGCAAACATTACACTCAAGATCACGAATATCATCAGGATGATGTTCATGGTCTTTTTTCTTTTCAGATCGTTTTTAAGTATTCTTGAAAACATTTCCGTTCCTTTCTCCATTTTCGCTTCCGGGTGATCCGGCCGGACACCTCCCGGGCTTATGGGTTTCAGCTTATGAACCGACTATAGAACGGAAATTATTAAACAAACCTTAAATGTGCTTTTCATGCCTATTATTATAATGAAAAAGCGCGATTGTCACCACATGAATGCAGTGATAAAATAAGATAAAAGAAGAGATTTGGCACTAAAATCGGGGGAGATTATCTATTTCTGATGAAAAAAAGTACTGAAGAGAAAACCAATGTACAGCGTCTTCTGGATCAGAAGAAGATAGAATATGTCTATCACAGTTATGCTGACACACCGTCAACCAACGGGGTGGAGATAGCAAGACTTTTGGGAGAGGATGAAGCAAAGGTTTTCAAAACTCTTGTAACTGTCGGAAAATCCGGCGAGCATTATGTTTTTATGGTACCCGTTGCCGAGGAACTTGATCTAAAAAAAGCCGCCAAGGCATCAGGTGAAAAGTCCATAGAAATGATATCCCAGAAAGAGCTCCTGCCTCTTACGGGATATGTACACGGCGGGTGCTCACCCATCGGAATGAAGAAGCTTTTTAAGACCTTCATCCATGAGAGTGCTGAAAGCTTCGACAGGATCATCTTTTCTGCCGGCAAGATCGGCTATCAGGTTGAACTACCCCTCGAGAGTTTGTGTAAAGTCGTACCGGTCAGATCCGCGGACCTGACAGTAACTGGTGTTAATGAGAATGCATGATGTCGGAAGGATATGGTATGAACAGAGAATTCAAAATGATGAGTTACGGCAAGATCAAGTATCAGTGTCCCTGCTGCGGTTGCTTTACCTATGACAATAAGCCTACCGGTGATTTTTCCATATGCCCTGTATGTTTCTGGGAGGACGACCCGGTTCAGCTCGAGGATGAAACATTCAAAGGCGGAGCAAATGATGTCTGCCTGCTTGAGGCAAGAGAAAATTATAAAAAATACGGCGCTTGTGAAGAAAGATTCGTAAGAAATGTAAGAAAGCCGCTGGATGAGGAGATGAATGAGGCGGAATAGTATGATGAGCAGGAAGATGCTGATATTTTCCACGATTTTTCTCGCTGTTTTGATGGGTTTTATTTCTTTTACGGCAACGTTTTATTTTGCGACAAAAGAAATGAACGAAAACATGGGTCGGACGCAGTCATCGGACAGATCTGAGACTGAATCCGAGAACGAAATGGATGGGTATCATTTTGCATCGGAGCAGATCCTCGAGGAAAACTATGAAGACTACGGTAAAGCTATGGGCTTTAAATCTGCTGATGAATATGAGATTGCAGCTGTATCGGTAATAAATGATCCGAGTGTTCTTCATAAGTCTAATGAGAATAACGGATTCGAAGTTTATTACAATTTGAAAACCAATGAATTTGTTAAGGTGTCGGCGGACGGTTGCATAATGGAGTATTTTACACCTGAATCCGGAAAGCTATATTATGACAGTCAGTAATACCTTGAAGAAGAACAATAAGAAAAGAAAAAGAATAATTCCTTTGGTTGTGCTTGCGGCTTTTGTTCTGTGGTCGATCTGGACCTGGCATGCGGTTACGCATCATATCACACTGGATATGACGAAGGAAACGGGCGAAGGAGTGAGGATCGTTCTTGTAACGGATCTTCATTCCTGTTTTTATGGCAGGGGTCAGCACACTCTCATTTCCATGATAGATAAGGAGAATCCGGATATAATCCTGCTCGGCGGTGATATATTCGATGATAAATTGGGCGATGATAATGCAAAATTTTTGCTGGAAGATCTGGTCGCCAAGTATCCCTGTTATTACGTGAGCGGCAATCACGAATACTGGAGTGAGCGCGTTGATGAGATGAAGGATTATCTCGATGAGATCGGAGTGAGCGTTCTTGAAGGTGAATGTGAGACCGTAGAGATAAACGGTGCGATCCTCGACATATGCGGAGTTGATGATCCCACAAGATTGTTCAGACGTGACTGGATCGATCAGTTAAAAACAGCTTATGAACAGACTGATGAGGATCATATCCGTATCCTTGTAACGCACAGACCCGAAGAAGTTTCCGAATATGAGAAATATGATTATGACTTAATAGTTGCAGGGCATGCACATGCGGGACAGTTCAGGATTCCATTTATAAACAGAGGTCTTTATGCTCCGAATCAGGGTTTTATGGCTGAATATATAAGCGGAGCATACGAACTGTCTAACGGCAGTATCATGGTGGTCAGCAGGGGGCTTGCAAGAGAGAGCACACCCGCTCCCAGATATTTCAATCATCCCGAGATCGTGGTCATAGATCTCGAATAAATCTTTTGACAGATCAAATCGTGGGAAAAAATAAATTATCAAAAAATAAATATATGGTATCAAATAAGAACTCAGGCATTAAGAAAGAAGTGTTTGTTCCTGTGTTGACTCTGGTGCTTGCGTTGGCGATCGGATTGATCGGATGCTTCGAGACGGGATACTACAGGCATTTGAAAAATGACTGCACTTCGGAAACCACGGGAATAGTGGAACAGGAGGGCTTTGAATCATTGGGAAATGTTGGCCCTGAAGGCAAATACCTCAGTACCGGAAGGAACCAAAAATACTGGTTGAAAATAATAGTAAAACCGGATAGTGCATTTGATATGAATACGCTTTATGCATCCGCAAGCTATGGAAATGTGGGTGATGAACTCACCATTTATTATGATCCGTCCGATCCGGAAGACTACTATATCGAAGGACGTTTGGAGGAAGTTTGGAGCACGGCTTTGACCATTTGGATTATCACGGGACTGTTGATCGGTGTATCGATTTTTCTAGCGGTCTTTTTTAACTCTGATAGTTCGGGAAAGAGAAGACGGAAACATTCAGAAAAAAATACAAAAACTGAAAAAAACGTATCTCCCAAGGCCTGTGCCACTGCTGATAAATATACAAATGAACGGATTCGCAAAGCGGTTGACTCAGGGATTTTTAAACTTAGAGTCTCAGTGCCTATTCTGGTTCTTGGCCTGATCTTTATTCTTATAAGTTTTATCAGAACTTATATGGATATACATGCAGACAATAGGATCCCTTTTAATGATTTTGACCGTAAATTCGATGATACCGTCTACAGCGTGGAGATAACTGAAAAGCCGGTGGAAGTCAGCGGTAATTTTTTTGATCTGACTGCAGGGGATGATCATATACTGGCTGCTTGGATAGAAAACAGAAATGAAATAACAGTTTCTGATCTTCCCGTAACGCTTCGCGGCAGGTTGCGAAGAATAAGCGTAACTAATGAAGAACTTCGTGGGATCATTAAAGATTATTATCAAAAAACAGGTTATTTGGATTCCTTGAAGGATGAAGAATATGCCTATTATTTTCTCGATTGTTCCAAAATATCCTTGATGGATGAAATACACAATCATCCCGTTGGGGTGGTGTTTGGAATTACATTCCTTATAGTATTCCGGGTATTTGTTTATGAAGATGGGCTTCTTAATCTGCTGAAGTATCTAAAACCTTCCTGCAGCGGGAGAAGGTACAGCAACTCGGAAATAGATGCAATGGCCAATGATCCTGCCACCGAATGGATGAAAGAAAGTTTGGTATATGCAGCTCTGAATGCACTGATCGGTATAAACAGAGGATTAACGGTGGTCGATTACGAAGATATAGCCGGTATCAAGGTAAAAGAAAAAGAACACAGAGAACGCACCAGTGTGGTAAATAGAAAAATCAGGGAATGGACTACTTATAGGGTGTTCTTGAAAACAAAAAACAATAAAAAATTATTACTTACCGAAACAGGAGGCAAAAACGGTTATATGGCTCTGGTTTGGCTCTTGATGGAAAAATGCCCGGATTTGGAATATGACATAAAGGAAGAGTCAAAATGAAAATGTTGCAATGGGTCAGTATCAATGTTAGTATGAATTAGGTTCTAAAATATTAAAGAAAGAACGCTTAGCGTTTGGGTGAAGGAATGTATAACAGATAATTCAGCTTGAGTGAACATGATTTTTGGCAGCTGCTTATGTAGCTTGTTTGTGTGCGCTTAAACCGGATTATCATACATTTACCGCCTGGCCGTTACGGAAGGTTTATTTGTGTGAGTCTGTTTTGCGTATGCAAAACGGACTTTTTTTGTTGACCTTGCAGCGGCCACGGAGGGTTATATATATGCTTCAGATAAAAAATTTGACTATAACACATCGAAAAGACCTGCGTGTCATATTGGATAAATTTAACATGGCTTTGAATGCCGGAGATAAGGCTGTGATCATCGGAGAAGAGGGCAACGGAAAATCAACTCTGATGAAATGGATATATGATCCGGAACTGGCAGACAGCTATACGGAATGTGATGGAGAAAGGATTGCAAACGGAGAGGTCATGGGATATCTTCCTCAGGAACTTCCGGAACCTGATAAGGATAAAACGCTTTATGAGTATTTCTCAGAGGCTCAGCTTTTTTATGATAAGAATCCCAAGGAACTGTCAGGGATGGCTATGGATTTTAATGTTCCGGGTGATTTCTTTTACAGTGATCAGAAAATGGGAAGTCTTTCCGGAGGAGAGAAAGTGAAAGCCCAGCTTATGAGAATGCTTATGGATAATCCTACGGTCCTTCTTCTGGATGAGCCGTCTAACGACATTGACATAAGCACACTTGAGCTTTTGGAGAAACTGATCAGGGAGTGGAAGCACATAGTTTTGTTTATATCCCATGACGAAACTCTTATCGAGAATACGGCAAATGTGATCATACACATAGAGCAGATCATTCGAAAGACGAAAAGCAGATACACGATCGTACGTGATAACTATAAGAATTACATCGAAAGAAGAGCAAGGGATTACGAGAGGCAGGAGCAGCAGGCGATCAATGACAGGAAAGAGAAGAAAAGACGCGACGAAAAACTTGCAAGAGTTTATAACAGTGTGGATAATGCTCTCTCAAATATATCAAAAGGTTCACGCGATTCCATCGCAAAGAATCTCAAGGACAAAATGCATTCGGTTAAGGCCATGGAAAAGAGATTTGAAAGAGAGGATGCGAACATGACCGAAATGCCGGAGCAGGAGGAAGCTATCTTTTTTAACCTGGGCAATAAGAATTCCAAGATCCCTGCAGGAAAAACTGTTGTCGAATATAAACTTGATGAACTTCGAACTCCGGATAATACCAATGTGCTTGCTAAGGATATCTTTTTAAGAGTGAGAGGCCCGGAAAAGATCTGCATTGTGGGTACTAACGGAACGGGTAAAACGACACTCCTTAAAAAGATAGCAGAGGAACTGCTTGCCAGAAAAGATATTAAAGCTCAGTATATGCCTCAAAACTACGAGGAACTTCTTGATCTTGATGTATCGCCTGTGGAATTTTTGGATGATACGGGAGATAAAACAGTGCGTACACATATCAGGATGGCTCTCGGTGCCTTGAAGTACACTACGGATGAAATGAATCATCCGATAAGAGAATTGTCCGGCGGACAGAAAGCTAAGGTACTCCTTCTTAAAATGAGTTTGTCGGATGCGAATGTTCTTATATTGGATGAACCTACGAGAAACTTTTCACCTCTGTCCGGCCCCGTTATCAGGAAGGTTCTGTCTTCTTTTCCGGGAGCTGTGATCAGCGTGTCACATGACAGGAAATATATTGAGGAGGTCTGTACGAAGACGTACACTTTAAGCGAAAGGGGCCTTGAGGAAATACCAAGCTAAGGATTAATTAAATCGAAAGGATAGTTTATAATATGAGTGAATATATTTACATCAATTTAAGACAAAAAAAGGAATTGAAAGAGGCTGCGGCAAATTGGTTTCATGAAAAGTGGGGGGTGCCCACTGAGGCATATCTTGAGTGCATGGATGCATACCTTGCCGGAAGCACGGAATATGGCTGGTATCTGTGCCTTGATGAGGGAAGGATCGCAGGAGGACTCGGAGTCATTGAAAATGATTTCCACGACAGGAAGGATCTGTCACCCAATGTATGTGCCGTATATACGGAAGAAAAATACCGCTGCCGCGGAATATCGGGTAAATTGTTAAATATGGCAGTTGATGATATGAAGTCGAAAGGAATAACGCCTGTCTATCTTGTGACGGATCATGTCGGATTTTATGAAAGGTATGGATGGGAATTTTTCTGTATGGCGCATGGTGACGGAGAAACTGAACCTACAAGGCTTTATATACACAGATAAGTTCTGCGTAGATGTGTAGTCAGCCGGCGAATTCTTAAGTATATGTGATTGATTCGTATTAGGAGGTAAATGTGAGAAAAATAATTAGTCTTATCATGATATCGCTGATGCTTATGATTGCCGGGTGCGGAAATAATGTAACTGTCGATCCTGACCATGTGACAGATGATTCGGTCGTAGATGGGTCGAGTGACATTATTGAAGACCATTCCGATGAACACGATGATGAAATATTATATCAGTTAATCGTGGATGAAGGATTTGAAACGGATGAAGTATCTTACTCTGTAGGTGATAAGGTTAATGTATATTACAATATCATCGCATCCGATACAGATTATTCCTTCTACGCAGACAGTGAAGATGTAGAGCTTGATGTGACATATGATGAAGAAAAGGGATATGTGATCACCTTTAAAATGCCGGCGCACGACGTTTCTCTTTATGTGAACACCGTAAATTCCATTGAATATAATGAGCCGAATGGATTTGACGAGGTTCCTGAGGATGCATGGAATGCATTGCTGAAATATGTTGGAAGCCGTACACAGCTCATGGCGACTATTCCCGTGTCTGTTTGCATGGCGGATGTTACCGAGGACGGTCATGATGATGTTTGCGCTACTTTCATTACCGGAAGCGGATTTGTTACGAGCATGATCGTTATATACGATACTGAAAAGAAACGCGGATATACTCTCTCGCATCGTGGGACCTATGATTATGAAATAGAGGGCATAGAAGACGGAATCCTTCTGGTTAAGCGGATGGATTACGGACATAAGGAGGAAGATGTTACCGGAACAATAGTCATTTCATCAGGCTGGCCGATATTTTTAGAAGATATAGATATCCTTAAAAAGGGATTACCATATAAAGCCATCACAATGTTTGCATATTGTGCGGAGGAACTTCTCCCGGGTGACACCTCTTCCGGAAATTACTTAAGTTCGATGGATTTTCAATATGTGCGCCAGATGATGTGGAAGGTGTGCGGTATTTTCTATGGAGGAGAAATGTATGAACAGGAAGTAACGTATGAGGATGGTAAGATTGAGACCTTGCCCACCACTCTTGTCAGGATGCCCTATGATGAATGGGTATATCTGATAGAAGAGGTTTTTATGGAGAAGGATGCAGGAGATCTCCTTGCAAATCTTGATGATTCTTTCCACGGTGAGATATCCGTATATTATAGCTCCGACGATGATTATATATATCTGCAACAGGGAATGATCGGTGACATTGTTGAGTGGGAACTTACAGATGTCTCAAAAGATGGCACACGATATGTCCTGACATATGATATTTTTGGATTCGAGTGGCTGTGGACTGCTGAAGTTACCATAGAAGAGGCTGATAATACTTATGGATACAGATTGATCGGTGTAGAGATCGTGGATGAAGCAGAAGACGTAGATTGGGCGAGATGAGCCGATATATCAGATAAACGGAGAGTGAAGATAAAATGGTAGAGGCATATTTTGCGGGGGGATGCTTTTGGTGCGTCACCCCAATATATAAGATGTACGGAGTAAGTGAGGTTATCTGCGGTTACGCGGGCGGAGATGAAGAAAATCCTACGTACGAACAGGTAAAGCACCAGGAGACGGGGCATAGGGAAACTATTAAGCTTGTCTATGATCCTGAAAAGGTTTCTTTTGACAAACTTCTTGATATATATTTTGCAAACGTGGATCCGTTTGATCCCGAAGGTCAGTTTATCGATAAAGGATTCTCATATACTCTTGCAATCTTCTATAACAATGATGAAGAAAAAGAAATTGCGGAGAAGAAGTTGGCGGAGATCGAAAGGAATTCAGGAAAAGAGACATACGTAGCTCTTTTGCCATATAAGAATTTCTACGAAGCTGAAGAGTATCATCAGGATTATTACCTGAAGAATCCGGAAGCTTTTGAAAAGGAACTTACAGAGTCGGGAAGGAAAAAGCAAAAGTAAAAGTAAAAGTAAAACTGTTAAGGGAGGTACATTATGGGGCTGTTCCGGGCTTTAGGTCTAGTTAAGCAACTGAGATGGCTGTAAAACAACTTGGAAATAAGAAATTTACAGCCAATTACGTGCATTATGCCCTGATAAGCAACTGAGGTGGCTGTAAAACAACTTGGAAATAACGATTTTACAGCCAATTACGTGCATTATGCCCTGATAGGCAACTGAGGCGGCTGTAAAACATCTTGGAAATAACAAATTTACAGCCAATTACGTGCATTATGCCCTGATAAGCAACTGAGTCGGCTGTAAAATCTCTTGGAAATAACGATTTTACAGCCAATTACGTGCATTATGCCCTGATAAGCAACTGAGGTGGCTGTAAAATCTCTTGGAAATAAGAAATTTACAGCCGATTACGTGCATTAGACCCTGATAGGCAACTGAGGTGGCTGTAAAACAACTTGGAAATAAGAAATTTACAGCCAATTACGTGCATTATGCCCTGATAGGCAACTGAGGTGGCTGTAAAACATCTTAGGAAAATGTATCCCCGGAATGAGTAGAGAAAAGTTATACGGAGAATATGTATGGATAAAGATAAATTGATTTATCTGGCCGGAAGCTGTTCAAAAGACCAGCGCCCGGTGATGGAGAAAATTGCTAAGCTATTAAGGGATAACGGATGATGAAACAAGCCTTATGACATTCTGCTCAGCAGGTAGTTTTTATAATGCTGCTAAGGATGAACTTGAAGAAACAATCCTTAAGGCAGTAGAGAATAATCAACCGAGAAACAAATGTAAAACAATTCTTACCTGAGTATTTGAAAAACTATGAATTGCGTAATGAGTTAAAGGTTAAATCAGACGCAGTTTGTTATTTCCGGTGAATCTAAACACCCCGACTGAAGTTTTGGAATTCTTTATTATATATCCTCACATAGAAGTAAATATTTTATGACAAATACATTGACAAACGTCTATGTGTGTATTATTATCCACACATAGACGAATATCAATGTGAGGTTACGCTATGCAGAAAATAGACGAAGTATTAATATGTAGGGCTCTTGGCGATTCCAACAGACTTGAAATAGTTAAGATGCTTTCTGATCAGGAAAAGTGCGGATGTCATCTTCTTGAAAAGTTTGATATTACTCAGCCCACTCTTTCTCATCACATGAAGATCCTAGTTGATTCCGGTCTGGTAATCGACAGAAAAGAAGGCAAGTGGCATTACTATTCCATAAACACTGCCGTTATGAATGAATTTTGCGGGTTTATAAAAACTCTCTGTAAAGGAACCACCTGCAAATGCTGTAAGGGAGAGCCTTGATGTGGGATTTTATTCAGACACAGATTCTTGGAATGAAGTGGTTAAGCACACTGGTCGGCCGGATACTTTCAGCGTTGGGCGTGGACTTAGTAAGCAGGATTGGTAGCAGCATACATTTTTTTATATATGATGTGATAAAGATCACAATCTTCCTCTGTTTTCTAATCTTTTTAATCTCATATATTCAAAGTTTTTTCCCCCCTGAGCGTAGCAGGAAGATTATGGGCAGATTTCACGGGATCAGAGCAAATATCGCAGGTGCTTTGCTAGGAACCGTGACTCCATTTTGCTCATGTTCATCTATCCCGATATTTATGGGATTTACGAGTGCGGGATTACCGGTTGGTGTTACGTTTTCTTTTCTGATATCTTCGCCAATGGTGGATTTGGGAAGCCTGGTACTGCTTATGAGTATCTTTGGGGTACGGATAGCTATCGTTTATGTTGTGATGGGGCTTGTGATTGCTGTTGTAGGCGGAACGTTAATCGAGAAACTTCATATGGAAGATCAGATAGCAGATTTTATCAGGAATGCGAACCGCAGTGCCGAAATAGAAGCACCGAGTCGGACATTTAAAGAGCGGATTATGTATGCTAAAGATCAGGTAGCGTCTACATTAAAAAAAGTATTCCCATACATTCTGCTGGGAGTGGGTATTGGTGCGTTGATCCATAACTGGATACCGGAAAGCTGGATCAGGACAGTGCTTGGAGGAAGAAATCCCTTTGGAGTTGTACTTGCAACAATCATGGGCATTCCGATGTATTCAGATATATTTAGCATAATCCCAATAGCAGAGGCACTCCTTTCTAAGCGAGCTTTGCTGGGTACTGTCTTAAGCTTTATGATGGCAGTAACTACACTCAGCCTACCATCACTTATCATGCTGAAGAAAGTAATTAAGACTAAGCTGCTGGTAACATTTATAGCAATCTGCACTATAGGTATCATCATAGTGGGTTATGGATTTAATTTTTTTCAAAGCCAATTCATATAAAGGAGAATATAAACATGAATATTAAGATATTAGGCGGAGGATGCAAATGCTGTGAAGCAATCCTTGCTTCCGTAAAAGAAGCAGTGGCCGCAAAAGAAATTGATGCTGAGATAGAGTATATCACAGATATGGAAAAGATCATGGAATTAGGAGTTATGAGTACGCCTGCTCTTATGATCGATGGGAAAGTTGTATCGGCGGGGAGAACTCTTAAAGCGAAAGAAGTTGAGAAAATAATACAGAATAGATGAGGTATGATGTATGTTTGAAATAAGAGAATGCGATGATTATGAAGCAGCCAAAAAACTTATTTTGGAATATTCCGAAATAAAAGGCGCTGAAGCTTGTTTTGTATCACTTGATAAAGAATTATCAGATCTGCAAGGTTTTTATAATGACGGAGCGTTGCTCCTCGGATATGATGATGGTAATCCTATTGCGACGATAGCCGTTAAAAAGATTAATGACGACAGAGCTGAGGCAAAACGATTGTATATAAAGCCGGAATGCAGAGGAAACGGTTATGCAAGGCCTATGCTTAATGCGATGCTTGACAAATGCAGGGAACTACATTTTAAAGAGGTCAGATTTACAACGAAACCCGAAGTGATGAGTATAGGCTACGCTCTGTACCGAAAAATGGGGTTTGAGGAATTGGAAAATGATAACGGGACTGTGCTGATGCGTATGATGTTAGATTAAATCGTAATGATAATTAAGGGCACGATTATATTTTACTGTGCATGGGAAGGTGATTTGGCGGTCTGCTGTGCGAACTGCGATGTGAAGATGTATAAATCCCTCGGCTTTTCAATTCCGTTGGGAAATCTTCTGGCGTATGAGTGGATCTAAGTACTCTGTTTTATACAGAGTGCTTTTTTATTGGATGTTGACATATTATATTGCTATTAGTAATATACCTATTAGCAATATATGGAAGGAGATTACAAAGTGGAAAACATTATCCTCAGCCTTATTTTATTAAAACCAATGACCATTTATGAGATGCGTGCATATATACAGCAGAATATTTCTACGGTTTGCAGTGACAGTCTCGGAAGCATGCAGGCGGCAATAAAGAAACTAATTGAGAAGGGATATGTGATCGTAACCGAATATGTTGAAAATAATACCATTAAGAAGCGGTACAGTGTGACTTCCGAAGGCGTGAAATACTATAAAGGCTGGGTTGGGACACCTATAAATATACAGAAAATGAAGAGCATGGAAGCAGGGAAGTTCTTCTTCCTCGGAATAGCTCCCGGCGAAAAAAGAGTAGCATTTCTCAAAGCCTATATATCCGATCTTGAGGAAGAACACAAGAAGCTTCTTGTAATAAAGGACTATGTTGATAAAACACAGGATACCGCTATCACAATGAACACCAAACGAATAAAAGATGATCCTGTTCTGGAAGGTAATCTGTTGGAGGTTTCCGGAGAAAAGACGGTTGAAGCGGCTGTGACCAATATAGACAACTATCAGCTTTATATGCTGGAGTACGGTCTTGCGAAAATTCAGGCGGATCTGAATTTCTACAATAAAATTCTGAAGCGAGAACTAAAGGGAGGAAAGAAATAAAATGCAGATCTATATAGGAGCAGCATTGCTGGTAATGGTTATAATCCTGAGTATTCTTCTCATATGCGGTCTTCCCCTCGGAGAACTGACTATGGGAGGAAGCTTTAAAGTGTGGCCTAAGAAGCTGCGCGGACTTGCGGTAAGCCAATTGCTTGTTCAGGGATTTGCACTGTATATAATCCTTGCGGCCGGAAAAATATTACCCTTATTCATATCGGGAAAAGCCACTAAGATCGCATGTATCTGCTTTTCGGTTTTCTTTTTTGGGAATACGGTCATGAATTTCTTTTCAACAAGCAAAAAAGAAAAATACATAATGACACCCATGTCACTGGTTGAAGCTGTTTGTTTTACGATCACATCAATAAACTTATAGTAGAACAAAATCTTTGGAATTCAACCTATATATTCTACTAATGGTAGAAAAATGACACTCTTTCTACTTAAATTCAACTGTTTATAGAATAAGTATATTGTACTCTACCGGAGCGGCTGTTAATCTGTATATAAGCCAACGAAAATAGAGGGTTTGACAACTCAACCGGAAGATGAAAAGGAGTATCTCCGTGGAGAAAAGAGCATTTTCAACTACACTTCATATGCTTAGGAAAGAAAAGAAGGTCACTCAGGAGCAGCTTGCGCAAAACCTCGGTGTAAGCCCTCAGGCGGTGTCTAAATGGGAAAACGGAAGCTATCCGGAAGGAGATCTGATTCCTAAAATCGCAGATTTCTTTGGAGTATCTATCGATTATCTGTACGGAAGAAGCGACAGGGAAAAAACCATCGAGCAGAAGGTCTTTGAAGCTGTCTATGATGAGACGGTCAAGGAATTTGAAGATACCGGAAGAGCGGACGAACACTACAAGACTTCGAACCTTATCAGAAACTTAAACTGGGCGATGCAGAGCGCTCTTTGGGTCAACAATAAATGCTATGAGGCACCTGCCAGAGATCCTATCGAACATCCGAAGATGGCATCGGTTGTGTGTGATGATATCTTCTACAGCTATTTTGGTCTGAGGGAAGACAATGATATCAGTTTCTTCCTGAATAAGACAAAGAATTATGACTTGTATGAAGAACTTCTGAAAGATACTTCCAAGATCGAAAAATTGTTTAAGATCCTTTCAGACAGGGACAATATTTCGATAATTGCTTTCCTGTATACCTTAAAGAACGGTGAGTTCGCCAGTGTGGATGTCATTTCAAAATCACTCGGAATAGATAAAGCCAAGGTTAAGGAATTCATGGATACGATCTTCGGTGAGATGGAATTTGGAGATTGTGATGATTCACCTTTTCAAAAGGCAAGTGTGATCAATGCGAGCAGCAAAGAAGAAAACATATTCGGTACAGCTTCAGTATGCGGAGGACTTTTTATGGCAATGATGATGCTTGCCAGGGAGTATACGGATATTCCGATGGCATTCAGACTTGTGATCAATGCCAAGCAGAAGAGCTGGATCGACAGAAAGAAAATGTTCAAGAAGTAATAACCTTTTTTAAGGCAGTGGGTCATGAAAAAGAAAGAAAAGAAGAAAGATACAAAATTTCATAAGACATACGGGTTGGCATCCAATCTTTCGTACATCGTGAAAGAGATGTGGAAGTATGACAAGATCACGCTCGTCGTGGTCGGATTCTATGGTTTCTTCACACCCATTGCCGCATACCTTTGGACATTTATGTCAAAGTTTGTCATCGACATTGTGACAAGGAAGGATGATATTAAGAAGCTTATCGGAATCATTTTTATCACATTTATCATCCAGCTTGTATGCACTCTCTGCCAGTCATGGTCCTGGGGACAGTGGTGGAGACCGATAAGCGTCAGACTTTCGATACTGATCCAAAAGAACATCAAGTTCATGAAGCTTCCTTATGAGTACCTTGAAGATAAGGACACTATGGATTGCTATGAGAAGGCAGTTAGAACCACCGATGAAAATGAAAAAGGCGTGGAAGGAATGATACACCTTCTGGAGAACGGTGCTGCCGATATCTTCACAGTGATCGTGGGACTTTTCATCATCGGAACACTGAGTGCTCCCATTATGCTAGGAATGGCTGTCCTTGCATTCATATCCTTTCTCATCAAGGACCATACCAATCGTGTAGTCAAGGAACGGATATGGGATCCGCTTGCAACCTGGTGGAGAAAGGATGAATACCTTTCCAGGACCTTTTCGGATTTTGCTTATGCCAAGGATATCAGGATGTATTCCCTGAAGGATTACCTGATCGGAAGATACAAGGAAGTAAGCCAAGAAAGACTTGATGCCGCGAAAGAAGATGAGTTCCGCTGGTGGGTCTCCGGAAATCTTGACGGTGTTATAAGGGCAGTTGCACTTATCGGCGTTTATGCATGGCTTCTTTATTCGGTAATAAACAAAAATCTGACGGTGGGTAACTTTACCCTTTATCTCGGAAGTGCAACAACGTTCTTTATGTTCCTCGGAAGACTCTTTGACAGAGTGTCAGAAGCTCTGGAGCTGAGCCGTGAAGTTGATGATTTCAGAAGCTTTATGGATCTTGACGAGGGAGAAAAGGAAAAAGGAAAGAGCGTTCCGAAGTGTGATTCCTACGAGTTTACTTTTGAAGATGTCTGGTTTAAGTATCCCAAAGCCGAAAGCTATGCACTTAAAGGACTGAACCTTACTGTAAAGGCGGGTGAGAAGCTTGCCG
>JAGCUO010000058.1 GCA_017962825.1 Lachnospiraceae bacterium
AACTAATCGATTAGTCAGGAAGGAGGCCCGAATATGACGCTTAATGATGCTGAACTCGAAAAAGAATACATTATCACCGATATATCCACGGGTGATGAAGAAATGGAGAGCTTCCTGTTTACTCTCGGATGCTACAGCGGAGAGAAGATCACCGTTGTGGATAAAAGGAAGAATCTTGTGGTTTCCATCAAGGACGCAAGATACAACATCGATAAAGAGCTGGCGGATGCGATATGCATTTAGGTGACAGGTGACAGTGGGGACGCATCTATTTTGTCACCGGGTGACAAAATTTAGAAGCGTCCCCACTGTCACCACAGTTTCATATAAAAGGAGGATTTTGAAATGAGACTTGCCATGACGGGCAACCCCAACAGCGGTAAAACTACAATGTTTAACGCTTTGACGGGCAGACGCGAAAAAATCGGTAACTGGGCGGGTGTTACCGTAGACAAGAAGGAAAGCGCCATCAAGAAGAATTTTTACGAAGGAAGCGAGGAGCTTATCGCAGTTGACCTTCCCGGCGCATATTCCATGTCGCCCTTTACCAGTGAGGAGAGCATTACCAGTGCGTATGTCAGGAACGAGCGCCCCGATGCCATCATCAACATAGTTGATGCGACAAATCTCAGCAGAAGCCTCTTTTTCACCACTCAGCTGCTCGAACTCGGTATTCCCGTAGTCGTAGCACTGAATAAATCTGATGTTAATGAAAAGAAAGACACCAAGATCAACGAAAAGCTCCTGTCCGAAAAGCTGGGATGCCCCGTTATCAAGACGGTTTCAACCGATGAGAAGGGACTTAAGGAAGTAGTTGCCGCTGCGGTAGAACTTAACGGCAAAGGACAGAAGGCTCCTTATAATCAGGGCGAGATCAATCTTCACGACAAGGCCGAGGTTGAAAAGGCCGACAGAGAAAGATTCGATTTCGTAAATAAGATCGTTAAGGACGTAGAAGTCCGTAAGGTTCAGACCAAGGACAAGACAAAGGCCGACAAGCTTGATGCGATCCTTACACATCCCATTCTCGGACTCGTTATTTTCGCAGGAATCATGTGGGCGGTTTTCTATATTTCACAGTCAACCGTGGGAACCTGGCTTGCAGATTACCTCGTAGGCTGGATCGAGACCTTCCAGGAATATGTGGGCGGACTTATGGAGGATGCAAATCCCCTTCTCTATGCGCTCCTTGTTGACGGTATCATCGGAGGCGTAGGCGCCGTTGTGGGATTCCTTCCTCTCGTAATGGTAATGTACTTCCTGCTTGCCCTTCTTGAGGACTGCGGATACATGTCCAGAGCTACCGTAGTGCTGGATCCCATCTTCAAGAAAGTAGGACTTTCCGGAAAATCAGTTATCCCCATGATCATCGGAACCGGTTGCGGAATCCCTGCTATCATGGCCTGTCGTACCATTAAGAACGAAAGAGAAAGAAGATCCACCGCAATGCTGGCAACCTTCATGCCCTGCGGCGCAAAGATCCCCGTTATCGCTCTTTTTGCGGGAGCATTCTTCCCCGAATCAAAATGGGTCAGCCCTGTAATGTACTTCACCGGAATCGCACTTGTACTTCTCGGAGCGGTTCTCATCAAGGCAATCACAGGCGCCAAGTACAGAAAGTCATTCTTCATCATCGAGCTTCCCGAGTACAAGCTTCCTTCACTTAAGCTGGCTCTCGGCTCCATGCTCGACAGAGGTAAGGCATATATCGTAAAAGCGGGAACCATCATTCTCGTATGTAACACCATCGTTCAGATCATGCAGTCCTTCAACTGGCACTTCGAGGCTATTGAAGAGGGCATGGAAGATACCTCCATCCTTGCAAGCATTGCAGGACCTTTCGGAGTATTGCTTGTTCCCATTGTAGGCATCGCCGCATGGCAGCTTGCTGCAGCGGCTATCACCGGATTCATCGCAAAAGAGAACGTTGTCGGAACCATCGCTACAGTCTATGCGATCACCAACTTCATCGATACCGAAGAGCTTGAGCTTGTCGGCAGCGGAAGTGCGGTTGCGGCAGCTATGGGAATCACCAAGGTTGCAGCTCTTGCTTACCTTATGTTCAACCTTTACACACCTCCGTGCTTTGCTGCACTTGGTGCGATGAATTCCGAAATGCAGAGTAAGAAGTGGCTCTGGGGTGCTATCGGACTCCAGCTTGCTACCGGTTACACCATCGGTTTCCTCGTATATCAGGTAGGAACCCTTGTAACTACAGGAGCACTTGGCGCAGGATTCATCGGAGGCCTTGCCGCAGTGCTTTGCTTCGCAGCTATAATCACATACCTTATCATCAAGGCTAATAAGGCTGTAGAGGTAAATTACAAACTCAGTTAAGCTAATACCGGACATAATCTGTTTTTCTCCTATTAAAGGTGACAGTAGGGACGTACCCTTCTGTCAGATCGATCTTCCTGACAGAGGGGTACGTCCCTACTGTCACCCACTGTCACTGCTCACCATTTTGAGGTATAAGAAATGACCAACATCATCGCTGCAATCGTAATACTGGCCCTGTTTGCGGGATCTTCTTACTATATATATAAGGAGAAAAAGAAAGGCGTGCATTGTATAGGGTGCCCGTCAGCGGGAAATTGTCCGCATTGTAAAAAGTAATTCAATAAAAGTAGAGGATGAGTCAAGGAGCCTTGTGCGGTCTTGACTCATTTTTTATATGTGATAATATAATCCAAGTTTTAGCAAGGGGTAGGTTAGAAAGGATCAATAGGCGCAAAATGGATAAGTTAAAACCGAAGCTTTTTTCAGTAATGAAGAATTATAACGGAGCACAGTTTGCAAAGGACGTAGTCGCAGGTATCATCGTTGCGATAATCGCACTGCCGCTCTCGATCGCACTTGCGATCGCATCGGGCGTAGGTCCCGAGGCCGGTGTATATACCGCTATCGTTGCAGGTTTCCTCGTAGCATTCTTCGGGGGAAGCAGAGTACAGATTGCAGGACCCACCGCTGCATTTGCAACCATCGTTGCTGGAATCGTTGCCCGTGACGGCACCGAAGGTCTTATGGTGGCTACCATCATGGCAGGTATCCTTCTTATCGTTATGGGATTCTGCCGTTTCGGAAATCTTCTTAAATACATACCCTATACCATCACAACCGGATTTACCGCAGGTATAGCGGTCACTCTTTTCATCGGACAGATCAAGGACTTTGCAGGCATCTCATATATGCACGGAGAAAAGCCCATTGAGACCGCTGAGAAGATAGAAGCTCTTGCAGCAAACCTCAATACGATCAATGTACAGGCGGTTGCCATCGGAGCTCTTGCTCTTGCAATACTTATCATATGGCCCAAGTTCTTTAAGAAGATCCCCGGATCTCTTATCGCCGTTATCGTAACCGCTGCCATCGTTGAGATATTTAAACTTGATGTTAATACCATCGGAAAGGCATTCTCCGATATCAGAACCGGACTTCCCGTATGCACACTGAATGCATCTTTATTTTCAATCTCAATGATGAGATCTCAGATGATGAATGCGGTGACCATCGCACTTCTTGCCGGAATCGAATCACTCCTTTCCGCAGTCGTTGCGGATTCCATGATCGGTTCCAAGCATCGTTCCAATATGGAGCTCATCGCACAGGGTATCGGTAATATCGGTTCCGCATGCTTCGGCGGTATTCCCGCGACAGGCGCCATCGCAAGAACCGCAGCAAATATCAAGAGCGGCGGACGTACTCCCATCGCAGGAATGGTTCACTCCATCGTGCTGGTACTTGTGGTTGTATTCCTCATGCCTCTTGCCAAGCTCATCCCCATGCCCTGCATAGCTGCCATTCTTTTCCAGGTTGCTTATAACATGAGCGGATGGAGAAATTTCGTAAAGCTCTGCAAGTCATCACCCAAGAGCGACATTCTGGTACTTGTACTTACCTTCGGTCTTACCGTTATCTTTGACCTTGTTGTTGCAATCGAGGCAGGAATCCTTCTTGCGGCAATTCTCTTCATGAAGAGAATGAGCGATGTTACTACCGTTGAAGGATGGAAAGAAGTGGATGACGAAAATGATCCCGATTCCATTACATTAAGGACTATCCCCGAGCATACGGTTGTATACGAGTTTTCAGGCCCCATGTTCTTCGCAGCTGCAGGAAAGATCCTTCAGATCTCTTTTAAAGAAGATACTCAGGTACTCGTTATCAGAATGAGAAGCGTAAGTGCAATGGACGCAACCGCAATGCACAATCTCGAGCAGCTTTATGATGACTGCGCAGGCAGAGGTATCAAGATCGTGCTCTCACACGTAAACGAGCAGCCTCTCCGTGTAATTCAGAAGGCCGGCTTTGAGGCGAAGATCGGAAAAGAAAACTTCGCACCCCACATCGATGATGCGCTTAAGCGTGCGGAAGCTTTAGTAAGTAAGAAAGGTTAATTGTTTTAAGTTATGAAAAAGTTTGTCTCAGGTTTGTTAACAGTATTAAAAGTAATTATCGCGATCCTTATCATTCCCGTCGCTCAGTTCCTTGCAAGTCTGATCCTGCTTCCGTTCGGGGAGCCTGAAGGAATCTTAGCAGGAATCACATATATCTTGTGGGGAATCTTTTATCCCGGATTTTCTATCCTGTTTGTATGGCTCTTTGCAAAATTCATCTGCAGGAAAAAGATGTCAGAGATGCTCATTACCAAAGTAAGGGTAAAGATCAAATGGGTCGTCGCAGCATTTCTTCTTCCTCTGGGAGTTACCTTTGTCTACGTGATTGCGGTTCCGGGACAACTTGTAAAGCACACACTTGACGGCGTGGGAATATTCAATGCTCTTGCGCTTGCGATCGTCTTCACCGGATTTGCCGCAGGTGTTGTGGAGGAGATGGTCTTCAGAGGACTTATCTTGGACCTTCTGAAGGAAAGATGGAATATCGCAGTCGCTGTCATTGCTCCTTCCGTAATATTCGGATTCGTACATGTCCTTGGAATGAATTTCTCCATCGGAAGCATAATCCTCGTAACAGTTGCAGGTACCATGGTAGGAATTATGTTCTCGCTGGTTGCACTTGAGGGCGGATCCATTTGGAACAGCGCTGTTATGCACATGGTATGGAATACGATCATTATCGGAGGACTCTTCAGGGTCGGCATTAATAAGGATCCTGCAGATATTTACGAATACCTTCTTGCAAGCGATAAATTCTGGATCACAGGAGGTGAGTTCGGTATCGAATCCGCGCTTCCTTCCGTAGTCGGATATACGATCGTTGCAGCCATCGCATTTATGATGCTTCGCAAAAAAAAGAAATAACGGGTTAAGAATGACCGGAAAAAGGCAATCCTGAGGGGTTGTCTTTTTTTATATTTTTAATATACGGGCAATCTCTTGCGAATCGGAAACGATTTGTTTATACTGATGAACAATACACTATTTAGCGCAGGGGTTATAGAAACGGATGACATGGGGACGCTTCATTTTTGTCATCTTTTCTTAAAATACAGATAATAAGCTTTTTTGGCAAAAGATGACAAAAATGAAGCGTCCCCATTGTCATCCGGGTGAGGTTGAAATGGCAGAAAAGAAGAAACGTGAGATCACACGAACCAGAGCCGTAGCCAACAACTTCTTTGCTCTTGGGCTGGTGTCCGGGATATGCAGAAAGTTTGTGGTTCACAAGGCGATAGTCAAATTTCTGGGCTATTTTGAATGGCTGTTCTACAGTGCATTTTTCATGCGCTTCGTCATCAATTCCCTGGAAAAGGGTGATGAATTCTCACATATCATGATCTTCATCGTGATCGTCACGGTGGTCTTTGCGGGCATGAGTTTGTATAACGCAATACTTGAGGGAAATATCATCCCTGTCTGTTCCGCGATCATCAATAAGGGACTTTATACCAAGCTTTTTAAGAAATCCAGAAATGTAGAACTGGAGTGTTTCGAAAACAGCGACTTCTATGATAAGTACACTCTTGCCATGGAGAAGGCTGACGAAAGAATGCTAAGCACAGTTGATGTTATCTTCGGTGTTATTTTCGGCGCCATCGCAAGCGTATGTGCTTTCGTCTTTATGTATCAGGTGGACAAGCTGTCGGTTCTTTTCATTCTTTTCCCCATTATCGGAAATTTCATATTCGGGAGAATGAATTCGAAGGTTGATTACATCAGAAATAAGGACATGGTTCCTTACAACAGAAAGAGTGCATACGTAAACAGAGTCATGTACCTGCCCGAGTATGCCAAGGAGATCAGACTTACCAAGGTCTTCTCCCTCATGAAGAGACAGTACAGAGATGCCATCAAGGGTATAGGAGAGGTTGCGGATAAGTACTCATTTAAATCCGCGGTACTTCACTGGCTCTATGTCATGTTTACTTTTACCTTCATCTTCGAAGGCCTTCTTATGTACGGAGCATACAGAACTCTGGTAAGCCACACAATGACACTTGCCCAGCTGTCCGTCATCACCAGTATGATGGTTTCCACCACATGGATCCTTATCGGTTTTACGGATTCCATCACGGCCCTTTTCAAGAACGGACTTTTCATCGATTACCTCAGAACATTCCTCGAGTATGATGAGAAGATCCCCGAAGACTGGAAAGGTATGGATCCCGGAAAAGAGATAAAGTCCATCGAGTTCAGAGATGTATCTTTCTCTTACAAGGATAAAGAAGTACTCTCACATTTAAACATGGAATTCAGGGGCGGCAAGACATATGCACTTGTAGGACATAACGGTGCGGGTAAGACCACGCTTATAAAGCTGCTCCTCAGATTCTACGATCCCACCGACGGAATGATATTGCTTAACGGCCGTAACATCAAGGACTACGATCTGCAGAAGTATCGTGCACTATTTGCGACCGCATTCCAGGATCACAGAATGTTCTCCATGTCCGTTCTCGACAACGTGGTAATGGGAGAGAATATTCCCGATGATGAAAAAGAAAACAAAGTAGTCGAAGCCCTCAAACTTTCAGGCGCATACGATAAGGTAATGTCACTTCCCAAGGGCATCAATACCACACTTACTCATGAATTCGATGACGAGGGTGCGGTGCTTTCGGGCGGTGAGTTCCAGAAGATCGTGGTTGCGAGAGCATTCGTAAAGGATTGTCCCTTCAAAATCTTTGACGAGCCTTCAAGTGCTCTTGACCCGATAGCGGAAAACAAACTCTTCGACAATATTTACGATTCGTGCAGGGATAATACTCTGGTATTTATCTCTCACAGACTTTCATCGGTTCAAAACGCCGACTACGTATATCTGCTGTCCGGCGGAAGTGTCAAGGAACAGGGAAATCATGCTTCTCTTATGGCACAGGGCGGCATCTATGCGGATATGTATAACAAGCAGGCCAAGAATTACTTAGCGTTAAGCGAGTCGACAGATGCCGGGATGACAAGGGGACGTTTCTCCTTGTCATCTCAAGGCGTAGCTGACTCTGAGACTGATGAGGGGGATGAGATGACAGAAAGAAACGTCCCCATGTCATCCGGAGAGGAGGTGATCTGCAATGGCTGATAAGAAAACTCCCAAGGATCCTAAAAAGAGTGCAAAGAATGTTTGGAAGAATCAGCTATTTCTCTGGAACATCTGCTTTAAGACAGCCCCCGGCTACATGATCTATTTTCTTTATGATGCATTCAGATATCAGGGTGTCATATTCATAGAGCATGTATTGGGAATCAGATACGTACTCAGATGTGCAGAATTCCAGGAGCCTTTGTGGAAGGCACTCCTTTACATCGGTATAGTGCTTACCATCAATATCATACAGATCATCCCCGACGGATTCTTTATCTACAGATGGTCACCCAAGATAAAGCCGAAGCTTTATCAGGCTCTTAAGGAACAGATGTATAAGAAAGCCGCTCAGATCGATCTGTCCTGCTATGACGATCCCAAGTATTACAATGATTTCGTCCTGGCAGTTTCCGAAGCAGAGAGCAGCATCGACAGATTCCTCACCATGTGCAACGGGATCGTGCAGGCGCTTACCATTATCTTTACCACCGGTATCTTTTACCTGGTTACGGATGCAGCGGGAATATTCTTCGTACTTGCATCCCTGGTGCTCAGATTCCTGGTAGCCAAGGTGCTGAACAAGCTTAACTATGATCTCAGGATCAAGACCAATCCTCTTGAGAGAAAGAGAAATTACGTAAGCCGCGTTTTCTATCTCAATGATTACGCCAAGGAGCTCAGACTTCATAAGAATGTGGGAGATGCTCTGGAAAAAGAATTCATCGAAGCAAACGATGAGATCATCAAGGAAAGAAAAGCGGTTGCGGGCAGGAAGTCGTTCCTTCTTTTCACCAGAAATTATATGGTGGGCGACTTCATAATGGACGGACTCTACATTACATATCTGGTCTTCCAGGCAGCGGTACTTCACACCGTGGCTTACAGCGATGCGGTTGTACTCTTTAACAGAACCGGAAGTTTGAGACGTGCCATGGCAGGAATTGCGGACATCTTCCCTCAGGCTCAGGAAAACAGTCTCTATGTTGATAAGATCAGAGCATTCCTTGATTACGAGCCCAAGATGAATGTGATGGAAGGCGATATGGTGCCCGAGGGCAATGCGGATCTGGTACTTGATCATGTAAGCTTTAAGTATTCCGAAGATGCGCCGGAGACGCTGAAGGATATTTCGATCAGGATAAAGGCCGGTGAAAGAGTAGCGATAGTAGGATATAACGGTGCGGGTAAGACCACACTGATCAAGCTCCTCATGAGACTCTACGATCCTACTGAAGGAACCATCAGCTATCACGATAAGGATATTAAGACCTACAGCCCTTATGATTACAGAAGGCGTATCGGTGTTGTTTTCCAGGATTTCCAGATGTACGGAGCGACTCTTGGTGAAAATGTCGTAATGGACAGAGCGCACAGTACGGATACCGAGGAGAAGGATAAGAAGATCGTATCGTCCCTCAGGAAATCCGGCTTCGGAGCAAGGCTTGATACTCTTGAGAAAAAACTGGATACTCCCGTTACAACGGAGTTTGACCCTGAAGGTATTAATTTCTCCGGAGGCGAGAGTCAGAAGATCGCAATATCCAGAGCATTCTATAAGGATGCGGATATGCTGATCATGGATGAGCCTTCGAGTGCGCTGGATCCTCTTGCGGAGTACGAACTCAACAAGGCAATGGAATCCGCTGCTGAGGGCAAGACGGTATTTTACATCTCCCACAGACTATCAACCACAAGGGATGCGGACAGGATTCTCATGCTTGAGAACGGACGCATCGTAGAAGAGGGTGACCATGATTCACTCCTTAAACTCGGCGGTAAGTATGCCGAGATGTGGAAAGTCCAGGCAGGAAGATACGAAAGTGCATAAGTAAGTGACAGCGGGGACGCTTCTATTTTGTCACCAGGTGACAAAATAGAAGCGTCCCCACTGTCACTATGGTATATTAGTAAATATAATCAGGGGGGTAAACATGCATAAATTTAAAATTTCAAATACGTCCAATGCTTTTGCATCCGTCATCATGATCTCATCATTTCTACTCGGTGCGGTTTTGAGTCTGGCATACGTGGGCCGATTCGAATCATCCGCAGGACCTGAAGTAATGTTCGGATTTATTTTTATATTCCTGGGAATTGTCGTGGGAATGATTATTCTGTATGGCAGAAATGCCGATGTGGAATACGACGGATATACCATCAAGCTGAAATCCTTTTTCGGAAAAAAGGAGATCGATCTTTCCAAGATAAAAACCGTATCCTATGAATATGTTAAGGGGTATGGAAGAGGGGCATATGATACCATCTGTGTTACGTTTGTCTATTCCGGTGAAAGTGATGATCTTGCGAAATATGATAGCCTGCATGATACGGTTAACAGCGGAAACGTGGACAATATATTTAAGGGCGATTATACCGGCTTTCCCCTTATGCAGATGTATGAAGATATAGTAAGGAGATATCCTGAGAAGAAGGGATGATGGTAGTGACAGTGGGGACGCTTCTATTTTGTCACCGGGTGAAAAAATAGAAGCGTCCCCACTGTCACCTTGACTCTTACCTCAAAACTATTATAATAAGTTAGGTTGGGCTAACGAAGATAAGGAGGAACAAATGGGATACGCAATACTTCTCATAGCGATGATCGCAATACTTGTGTTCATGATGAGTAAGAAGATAACCCGTGGTTCGTCCTGCTGCGGCACCAAAGAGCCGCCAGTCAAAAGTATAAAAGCATCCGACAAGGACAAGTCACACTATCCTCATCATTACGTGTTGAAAGTGGAGGGAATGGTGTGTATTAATTGTGTCAGAAGGGTTGAAAATGCATTTGTCTCAACGGGAGAGATGCTGGCAAAAGCGGATGCAATGACCGGAGAAGTCCGATTAATGTCCAAAAGAGAACTGTCAAGGCAGGAAGCTGCACAGATCGTAAGTGATGCGGGATATACTCTTATGGATATAAAGCAGGAGGATATATGAAATTAGGCGAGATAGGTGAAAACCAAACTGCCATTGTCTCATCACTTAACGGTGACTCGAGATTCATAGGAAGGATCACATCGATAGGTCTTACGCCCGGATGTAAGCTCACTGTGATAAAAAACGACAAGAACCGTCCGATCCTGGTTTATTCCAGAGATACCATGATCGCACTTAACAGAAAAGAATGCGAGGGCATCGAGGTTACGGAGGCGAATAAATGAGCGAAGTAATAAGCATTGCCCTTTTGGGCCAGCCCAATGCCGGAAAGTCGACCCTTTTCAATGCTCTGACCGGTTTGCACCAGCATGTAGGTAACTGGCCCGGTAAGACAGTCGAGCAGAAGGAAGGTCATTTTACTCATGACGGTAAATTCTACACCGTAGCCGATCTTCCCGGTTCATATTCACTGTCCGCCAATTCCGACGAAGAGGTCATCACCAGAAATTTCATAGCATCGGGTAAGGCCGATGTGGTATGTATACTCGCGGACAGCTCCCAGCTTCAGAGAAGCCTCTTTATGACTGCGGACTATGCGGGCATCACGGTTCCCTGCTTCCTCGTACTCAACATGGAAGATGTTGCACGCGATCAGGGAAAAAAGATCGATGAAAAAGAGATCGAGAAGAGACTCGGCATTCCCGTTATTTTCATCTCTGCAACGGAGAAAAAAGATTACAACGATTTCTACGAAGCTCTTGAAAGAGCCGTTAAAGAAAAGACCGTATTAAATGCGACCTCTCTTGAAAAGCGTCTGGAAAAGATCCCGGGCTTTAATGAGATCAAGGCACTTATCCCCGATGACATGGTTCCCGGATATTCTCCCATGTGGATCGCATCCAAAGCTCTTGAAAACGATCCCGTTGTTATCGCCGAGATCAGAAATAAACTTCCCGAGGATTCAGTTAAGAAGATCCTTGAGTATAAAGATGCCGTTCAGGGAGCGGTGGAAACAGGCAGCGCCAAGTTTGACTGGATCGATGAGATCACTGAAGGCTCCGAAACAAAAACAAAGGGCGGATTCAAACTCAGCATACTCGACAGACTTTACACACACAGAATATGGGGTAAGCCTGCAGTTGTTCTGACTATTTTACTCGGACTGTTTTTTTCGTTTGTGCCGGCCTGGCCTTTGATGGAACTGGGAACGCTTGTGGGTAACATCAAGGCTCCGGTAGGATCTGCACTTTTGAACATAGGTTGTCCCGAATTTCTGGTAATGATCATATGTAACGTTGTGATCCAGTCGTTTTCTTTTATCTTTCAGATGCTGGGATTTGTATTCGGGATCACGCTGGTCTTCGGACTTCTGGAGGAAGCAGGCGTCATGGCCAGGATCTCATATGTATTTGACAATACTATGGGAAAGCTCGGACTTCAGGGTAAATCCGTAATGCCTTTCCTCGTTTCCTTCGGATGTACAATGGGCGGCGCGGCAGGAACAAGAGTCATCGACAACTGGGGACAGAAGGTTCTTACCATCGCACTTGCCTGGGCCGTTCCCTGCGGAGCGACATGGTCCGTTGTTCCCATGTTATCAACGATCTTCTTTGGTCCCGGTGCGGTTCTTGTAATAGTAGTGATCCTGCTTACCATGATCCTTCATATGTGGATCACTGCGATGATCTTCAGCAGAAAGCTTGTAAAGCAGGAAGACAGATACGGAATGATCATGGAGCTTCCTCCTTATCACAAACCCAGATGGGGAGCGCTTTTCAGATATGTATTCGGAAGAACCAAGGACACATTTTTCCGTGTAAGCAAAGTAGTTGTTCTCGTATGTTTTATTTTCTGGCTTTTGAGTTATTCCTTCGTGCCCGGAGGACAACCTATCCTCTACCACATCGGAGTGGCGATCGAGCCGGTTACCAAGTTTATCGGACTTAAGTGGCAGCTCTTCATGGCGTTTGTCGCATCATCCATCGGAAAAGAAGGAGCTCTCGGCGTTATCTCCGCACTTTTCTCCGGAGGCGATTTCTCCGGTGCGTTCTTTGACTCCATGAGCGGCGGGGCTATCTCGGGAAATCTCAGCGATATCCTGCTTGCCAACGTAAGCAAGCCCGAAGCACTTGCGTTCATCTTTGCGATAACATTTAACATGCCCTGCATCGTTGCACTTGCTGCGACCTATCAGGAAGTTCACTCCGTTAAGTGGACCGCAAGGATCGCAGCTTACTATACAATAGGTGCACTTCTTCTTGCTTTTATTGCATACCACATCGGAATGCTCATATGGTAAAATAGTTTTATGGATAAACTATTGGAATTATTGAAAGATGGTCACGTGCGGACCATCTTTCAACTATCTCAGGAATTAAATACCACCGTGGAAGATATCGAGCGAAAACTCGAGTACATGGAAAACATGGGGATCATCCGTAAAGTGAAGATGAATAACCCTTCCTGCTCAGGATGCAGCGGATGCTCATCAAACGGTGCCTCAGGCTCATGCCCAAGCTGCATGCCAAACACATCCCTCATCAATATGGGAACTATGTGGGAAGTAGTAAAATAGTTCAGCTTCTTCGACTCATTTGACTTTACAAAAACAAAAGATTAAGATTAATTCACGGCTGATGAATGTGTTCTCCTTGAGATACGATTTCTCTATGGAACGAAGCATTTCATCAGCTTTGTTTTTGTTTATTCCGAAGGTGACAGTGGGGACGTACCCCTTTGTCAGGAAGACCCTCCTGACAAAGGGGTACGTC
>JAGCUO010000059.1 GCA_017962825.1 Lachnospiraceae bacterium
GAGTTAGAAATGAAGAAAAGAACAACAGCATTCAGGATTACTGCGGCATCCTTGCTGATATTTGTGTTAATGCTTGCCATGGGATCATTTACTATCAAGTCCTATGCACAGGAATATGAAGAGATCAGAAGCAGTATCGTTTTGGCAGAAGCAGATACAACGAACGCAAGTACCGTTACTACGGGAACGGATCAGGCAGTATCTACCGATACGGTTGCAGCGTCAGAGGGAACTGAAGAAGAGAAGCCTTCACTGGCGGAGAAGCTTGCCAATAAGCTCTCGGGACTTCCGGACGAGCTTGTATGCTTTGTTATTTCTATGATACCTGTTGTAGAATTGAGAGGCGGACTTATCGTTGCGGCAATTAAGGGTATCCCGCTCTTTAGAGCAATTGCCGTATGCATAGCAGGAAATCTGGTTCCGATACCTTTCATTCTGCTTCTCATTACTCCGATCTTCGCATGGTTAAAAAAGACCAAGCTGTTCAAGCCCATAGTAGAAAAGCTTGAAAAAAAATCAATGGGTAAGAGCGAAAAGATACAGAAATACGAGTTCCTGGGACTCATGCTTTTTGTAGGAATACCGCTTCCGGGAACCGGAGCATGGACAGGATCACTTATAGCATCCCTTCTTGAGATAAAGGTTAAGAAGGCTTTCCCTGCTATCTGCTTGGGACTTATTATGGCAACGATTATCATGTGCTTTATTACATACGGTATCCCGTGGCTTATTTCGAATGTATTCTAACTTGAAATGATCGATAAATACGACGCTATGCTGCGATAAACCAGCAGAATAGGAGAATTTATGGAACGATTGAGAAGTATCCGCAAAGAGGAACTTTTGGAACTGATAAAGAGATACAATATCGGTAAGAAACCTCTTTCAAAGCTTTTGGGCTGGGGTGAAACAACGGTACTTTTATACAGTGCCATGGATGAAATCCCCGATAACGAATATACCGAAAGACTGTATCAGCTTTATGTTGACAAAGGACAGTATCTTGAAGTCCTGATGAATAACAAGAGCAATATTACGGATATAGCATACAGGAAGAGCCTAAGGGCTATCCATCAGCCGATCCTGGACAACAGAATTCTTATGGTTGCACAGTTCGTTATGGATATAAACCGCAAAGAGATTTCCCAGGCACGCCTTGAGGTTATACTGTTATGGTCCCAGATCGCTTCTCTTGTTCTTATGGATAAACCCTTGTTTGATGACATATATCAGCCGACAAAAGGAAACGGTAACTCACCTTATAAGATGGTGGCGGAAAAATACAGGGAAAAGCAGTTCTTTGCTTTAGGAGATTGTCATGAAGCCGATGAGCTGAGGAAAAACATCTATGAGGCATTTAAGGCAAAACTCGATCCGGTTCTTACGGAAGAAATAAAGGCTCTTATATCTCATATATCAGAGATGTTTTCATGGTACGGCGAGAAAGCTTTTTCTGAACTGCTTGCATTTGAGCGCTTTATACTCTGCGGTCCGCCCGATTCAAAGGAAAGAAGGCGTTCCGCATCTAACGAAACACTTAAAAAGCTATATGCAGAAGTCTTTACACAGGCAAAGATAAAGAAACTTTCGGATATTGATTCATATATTGCAAAGCTTATAAATAAACTGAGGATCAAAAAAGCGGATTGACAATTGCAATCCGCTTAATTTTTTTGTTTTATGATTTCTTGAAACCTGCGCGCTTTCTTAACGTAGGATCAAGGATCTTCTTACGTATTCTTAAGTTCTTGGGTGTAACCTCAAGAAGCTCGTCATCATCAATAAATTCAAGTGCCTGTTAAAGAGAAAGGATCTTGGGAGGAGTAAGACGCAGAGCCTCATCCGCACTTGAAGAACGGGTATTGGTCATCTGCTTCCTCTTGCAGACGTTAAGCTCGATATCTTCTCCCTTGCCGCTCTGTCCGACAACCATTCCTGCATAAACCTGCTCGCCGGGACCTATGAACAGCGTTCCTCTTTCCTGAGCATTGTAAAGACCGTATGTAACCGTCTCGCCGCCTTCAAAGGCTATAAGGCTTCCCTGCTTACGGAAGGAGATGTCTCCCTTGTAGGGACCGTAATCATCAAAGATTGTATTAAGAATACCGTTACCCTTTGTATCGGTCATGAATTCGCCCCTGTATCCGATAAGACCTCTTGCGGGGATACTGAATTCAAGTCTGGTGTATCCGCCCGAAACGGTTGACATACCGAGCAGCTCACCCTTACGGGAAGAAAGTTTTTCGATAACCGTACCCGAAAATTCATCAGGTACATCAACAACTGCACGCTCCATGGGCTCCAGCTTTTCACCGTTCTTGCCCTTCTTAAAAATAACCTGAGCCTTGCTTACAGCAAATTCATAGCCTTCACGGCGCATTGTTTCGATAAGTATTGAAAGATGAAGCTCACCTCGTCCGGAAACCTTGAATGCTTCGGTGGTATCGGTTTCCTCAACTCTCAAGCTTACATCAGTATTAAGCTCTCTGAAAAGCCTGTCTCTTAAATGTCTTGAAGTAACCCACTTACCTTCCTTGCCGGCAAGAGGAGAGTCATTTACACAGAAATTCATTGAAAGAGTGGGCTCTGAGATCTTCTGGAAAGGAATGGCTTCGGGTCTATCGGGAGCACAGAGAGTATCACCGATATGGATATCCTCTATGCCGGAGAAAGCAACTATCGAACCGATGGTAGCCTCCTGGACCTCCACCTTCTTTAGACCCTCATATTCATAGAGCTTGCTGACTTTAACCTTCTTAACCTTGGAAGGATCATGGTAGTTCACGATAACTACGTCCTGACCAACTTTGATGGTACCGTTGTCAACCTTACCGACGCCTATTCTTCCGACGTACTCATTGTAATCTATTGTGCTGACAAGAACCTGTGTACCTCTCTCAGGGTCACCTTCGGGTGCGGGAATATATTCAAGTATGGTATCAAACAAGGGCTGCATGTTCTTAGGGCTGTCCTCACGCTCCAAAATTGCAACGCCTGCCTTAGCCGAAGCGTAAACAAACGGACAGTCAAGCTGTTAATCGCTTGCATCAAGCTCGATAAAGAGCTCGAGTACTTCGTCGATAACACGCTTGGGGTCTGCCTCGGGACGGTCGATCTTGTTGATGCAGCAGATAACCGGAAGGTTGAGCTCAAGTGCTTTCTTCAAAACGAATTTTGTCTGAGGCATGGGACCTTCAAAGGCATCTACAACAAGGATAA
>JAGCUO010000060.1 GCA_017962825.1 Lachnospiraceae bacterium
TAGAAGCCCGAATATGTTTCGAAACCATACTCATAAACCACTTCGTTTTTCTTTCGTTCCAAGCCTATCTCATAGATAACATACAAGAGCTTTCTCCTTAAAACGTACTGCATAACCGGTATTCCAACAGCTGATTGGAACAATCTGTAAAAGTGAAAAACGGAATATCCCGCAACTTCAGCCAGTTCTTCCGCAGTAATGTCTTCTTTTATGTTGCTATCAACATAATCCAATGTTTTCTGGATCATCTCCCAGACCATACGCAGATTCCTCCTTTCTGTGATATTTCGTAGCTACACACCAATCTTAGTCCTCTATCATCATAATAGTATTTCCGTTTTTGCTATTTATAAAATACCCGCGATCATCCACGTATAGCAGATAACCGCGGTATCATTATATTCATCGGGTAGTTCAACTTCAAAAGGTGTTAATGGGGTGTAAATCCGTTTGTTATATCTTCAAAATGCCTTATTTTCAGGGCTTTCCTTTCTACTGAAATCGCTTGCCCCAGCAGACAAACAGTACTCTTGTCATAATAAATTCTCCGTTCGTAATGCCGTAAAATGCCGTGTTTTACCGCATTTTGCCGACCATATTTTTGTGAATCTTCTTACTCCGAAAATGAACATTTTTTCCAAAACTCGGCATCTTACAGCATATCTACGCCATGAAAAGTAGTAGAAACGTAGCAAACAGGTCGGTGTCATACTACTGATGCCGTGATTTTCTTTTTTTCTGCATAGACAGATTATCTTCTGGTTTTCCTAATCATCAGTCAGACTGTAGCTTGATTATAAAATGATATAACCATAGTGCTTTTAAGATTTCCAGCTTTTTCAAGAAATCTTTCTGGTAAAAAAACGTTCCAAATTCAAGTAGCTCCGATTTACCTTTTTCCGTCGGTTTAATCGCTATGTAAAATCCATTTTCTATCCATTCTGCCTGATCCTCGTATTCCTCCACGGTATACCCTTCAAAAGCACTCAATCCGGATAGCGACTCCGCATTTAATTTGTTTTCCAATATGCCGTCTAGCTTTTCATCTATACTTAAAATCTGGTCGCCAGCGATGATTGCCTCTACCTGTTCCCATTCAATAAATCTAGCTTTTCCATATCCAAACCCCGTCGGTTTCCTGAATAGTATTCCCCAGACATCTGCCTTAAAAAAAGGTCTTTTTAACGTGAGATACGGAAATAACAATACCGCAGGCACTCCCGCCAGATATCCCAAAATAACATTCCTGCCTATAAAGCCGGCTATAGAAAGTATAAGCAACAATAAAAATACGAGCATGTCACTGATATTCACGACGGATGCTTTTACAGTTCTTATTTCCATCCTGTCCTTCTCTACGTCGGTAGCACACTGTTTTTCTCCCTCTAGAGCATCATATTCTGCTTGCGTCAGATTCTTTGTGGATTTTCCTGACTGCACATCATTTTTCTTAAAGCAAGCTTCTCGTATAAATACGGCATAAAGGAAACTCCAGAATGTGTAATCTAAAACGCAAAGCAGTGATAGCCATTTGATAGGACTGATGAGTCCTGCGATAAGTAAATGTATTCCGCCTAAAAATGGAATGCCCGAAATATGATGATCAGACCCTTTTGCCTGAATCTTTTTTGTCTCTACGATCGCTCCGATATTTAATATCAAATATAAAATACCGATACCGCCTATGATTATGGGAAATACCCATGGATGCATCTTAAACCACATTATGAATCCCCGTTACATCATCTCTACAATTTCTGTAATTTTCTAACCTTTGTTTTGTATCATTCTGACTTCCACAATCGGAGAACCAAGTTTTATTTCTTCTTCTCGTCCATCAAGACAAAAGCCACATTTTTCATAAAACCTGATTGCCCGCTTATTATCCTTAAGAACCCACACAGCCACCGTTGGATAATCAAGTTCATCCAGACCAGCTTGCATAAGCGCTTTGCCAACATCGGTGCCATAGTATTCTTCTAAAATATAGATTGCAAAAATCTCACCCGCCTCAGGTAGTTCTTCATCGTGATATTTTCCGTAACCTACAAATCCAACCACGCGATTGCCATCTTTAGCTACCATAAGATTATCAGGCCACTTGAAAGCAATTTCTACGCATTTTTCCAGTGTCAATGAATCCAGATAGTTTTGATCCACTATCCCTTTGTAAGCGTCCTGCCATGACTTCCAATGAACATAACCTTTCCCTTTAATCTCTTCATCAGATTCCATTTTCTTTATCTCGATTCTCAAGTTCAAATTACTCCTTATTGTTGCCAGAACTAAATATTCATACAGAATTCTATGATTTCTTGTTTTCTTGATTCTACATCCGCTTTATATTCGATAGACGTCAGCCCAAGATGACCAACACTCTCTATCTCCAAATGACCATAAAAATGTTCTATGCTTCCGATGATCCGCTCACATTCCGGCATATTGGGACCGGTCCTCAGAGCAATAGCGTATCCCTTCTTCCCGGTCTTAATTGATGCATGGGGTTCGTGTGTGTTGCACCAAGGTGTACATCTGTCGATGAATGCCTTAAACTGCCCGGGGATATCTGCCCAGTACGACGGAGAAATGGAGACAATAATATCCGCCTCATCATATTCTCTCATTATGCTCTCGATAACAGCTGCATCACTCATGACACATTTCGCCGTTTTGTGGCATGACCGGCAACCTTTACAGAATGCAAAGTTATAATCGTCTATGCAGATGCTTTTAACGCTGTACCGATCCGATAACTGTTCCGAAACCAGTTTAACTATTTCCGCAGTTGCTCCCGTGCGAACAGGGCTGCAATTAATTATCAAAACTCGCATTTCACAAAACTCCTTCATACATTATCCTGTAAAATCCCCATTATCCCACGCTCAAAAGATTCATCACCATAGTCGTCATGATATCTTTTTCTTTTGGATCAGACTCCGCTATCATAAGAGTGATGGCAACAAGCGCACCGTCACTGATCACCTTATGTCCATCCCTGAATAGCGCATTATTTCTGTTTAGAAATTCAAGGAACAGATCAATAATCACAACTCCCTTTTCATCATAAGAAGGCTTTAATCCCGTTTTTGCTACAACTATCTTTTTAAAAGAATCATCTATATAATAAAGGCTTCTCTTTTCCTGCAACTGTTTATCAGCATCATCCATCGAAAGTGCTGATTGAATATAGTATTTTATATCTCCTTTAGATGCTATGAAATCCACTTCCAGTGCTTTCTGGGCATATATGGACTTTCCATTTACATCTACAGTGTTCCATAGCAATAATTGAAATGACCTCTGATTTTTCCTAATCCTTGCAAGACACTGTATCCGAGCCCATCTCCAGTTGCAAATGCGTTTTGGTCCACGTGTTGTGCGGCAGACCACCTTTCTTTGCAACACTGTTTAACAGCACTGCCAAAAGGATCGGGAAATAGATAATGCAAGCCACTGTCAGAACGGTACGGTCAAAGTTTGTTGCTTCAGATGACATATAGCTTATTGCGGTGTTTATTACCAATATGATCGAGATAAAAACCATCATAGGCTCCGCAAAATAAAGAAGCAGGTTTCGATAAAGCAACTCTCTGCCGGATACCTTTCTTTCTTTATCGGTATCACTTACTATTCTGACCTTAACAAGGGCATTTCCGATCGTCTGCTTTTTCCAATGTCTCGGAAGCCAGATAAAGTATCCCGCCAAAAGGAGCAGCTTTATGAGTTCCACCTGAAGGAGATCCGAGTAAATGTACTTTTCAAAGAAATGATATGCAACGTAGTTCACACCCAGATTGATCAGGTTACATACGATCCAGTCCACAGAGAATGCTGTAAATGCACGTATAATTCCAAGCCTTTTTCCTCTTTCCGCAGCAGCCAGATCCATATCATCTACCGACGGCAAGAATCTCATAAGGATCGGTGCCATCCAGAATCCGATCATACATCCGAGGGTATTATTCATCAGATCATCCACGTCAGGGCAACGGAAAGCATACGGATAAATTCCCCATACTCCTGAAAGCTGGGTCATTTCATAAAACGCACTTACCAAAAAGCCGATTCCCACTGCCTTTTTCCAGCTCACTCTGAAATAGTATCTGAGATAAAAACCAAGCGGGATCTGCATCACGATGTTAGCTATAATCTGAAAGAGCATGAATGATTTTAGTGCCGCTTTCCAATTGGCTGCCACAAACCACGTACCGGTATCTCCCGCTTCAAAGCCGGCACTTATCAATACGGCTTCTATGTTATTAAACAAATGATGATTAAACGGAACAGGTTTTCTGTTTAACACCTCCTCAATCGTGGGCAACGGCAAAAGTGTCAAAAAGAATGCACACATCATATAGAATACAAATGAAAAGATTACAGTTGCTCTCATAGCCGAAAGGCCATTATACTTACGATAATTCCAGACCAGAAAAGGGATTGTGATCAAACAGACAATCGAGGGAAATAACATGATCGCAGATACGATCGGAACAGAATAATTCGATAATACTGATAACATTTCTAAATCTTTAAACCTCACAAACTACTTATAATAAATTCCAAAAACAAACACGACGTTCCTTACTTGATCAAAAGATCGTAGTCTTCGCAATCGTTAAATTTGCAAAATAACTTAAGCGTTTTATTCAGATCTGCGTTAAGTTTTTTTGTCAATCGAACGCCGTCTTCCCACCATAATCCTTTTACGTGAAGCACATGTTCCGTACGATCCGGAACCGCCTCTATACGTCCGACGAACTTTTCTCCGCAGAGTATGGGCAAAGTATAATAACCATATTTGCGTTTGATCGCAGGTGTATATATTTCCCAGGAATACCGAAAATCCCATATGGCAAATACCAGGTCTTTGTCCCACATTAGCGGATCGAGCGGAGCGATGAATGACATACGTGATTTCAAATCCGCTTTGCCTTCCAGCACTGCCTGCATAAGAGGCTCATCCTCAGAACGATAATAGAAGGCTTGTTTTATTCCTTCTACCATTACAGAACTTACTTTTCCGAGATTCGTCAGATCATTCAATATCTCTTTACGTTTCTCGGCATTAATATTTATCCCAAGAAATGCTGTACTGTTTTTATCCCATAGAAGTCCTACAGCTCCGATTCTTCGAAGCACACGCCATGCTATAAAACTTTCTTCATCCTCACATGGATTATCCGCTTCCAGAATTTCAGACGTTATATGCTTCCTTGCAAGATCATAGTACTTCCGGCTTCCCTTCTTGTGGTGGATCACAAGAACTCCGTCAGTGTATAACTGTTCCAAAACGGATCTGGCAGCAGGTGACTTCTTATGCCAGTTCCCACTCCAATGCATCGAAGAATGCCAGAATATCTCTCCTTCAATTGGAATCGAATCACTGCAGACCGGCCCATGTTCATCAATATATGTTATGGCCTGTTCTTTGAGTTTTTCCAGCCCCTCAAATGTTTCACCGAGTTCAAGGCTCCTCTCTCTGTAAGAAGAAAAATATGGCCAGTCTTCCGTCGGCCATATGGATAATTCCTTATCGGCATAATCTATCAGCAATCGATCCTTATATAATAATTCCTGAAGCATCTGCTTCTTAAAGCCTTTGACACGGGATTGTAGCGTTAACTCAGCATTTTTACCGCACACATCAACCGGATCATACTGAATGCATCCGGCTTGTCGAACATAATCATACGCCCCGGTTTTTCCGGCAAATCTATATGTACCCAGCAACCCCTGTTTGGCAAGAATAAACTGTCTTGCCTGACGTTTTGTAATCGTGATCATAAATCCTGTTCCAAACCATTTTAAAAGTTTTCCCTTTATAAATTTCTTATCGTAAAGGGAAGATCAAGACATATCCGGTTCATAGACTGCATATCGTATCACATCATTTGATTCCAGCTCCGGAAAGTTTTTTTACTTCTTAAGGTATGTATCAAAAAACTCTATGTGGCATCTGCAAAGATTTTTGTGCATATCATCTGCAGGCAATTTTCCAACCATAGAACCGATACTGATAGCGTGCTTAATGTCTGAAAAACCGACATGCTTCATATCTCTGAACACAGCCCTTCCAAAGGATGACCTATTGTAATAACTATGTACCCATGGGAAGCAAGTTCAATGCAGAGAAATGAGTTTCCTTCCCCGGAAAATAAAGATTAGTTCTGTTAATGTTCCAAATAAAGATCTCAGCTTACTGAAATATATATATGCTCCCACCGGAATGTATCATCACTTCAGCGGCGTCTGTCTTTTCCTGTTTCCATATAGTATTTATGTTTGTCAGCGTACATCTTCTTCTCGGCAGATTTAATAACCGAATAGATATCTTTTCCTGCGCCTGTTTCATAGCCGAAAGCAGCAATTCGGTCATTTGCACGGAAAATATCCTCCAGATTTTTCATTGTCTCAGAAAATTTGCCGTTATCGATATTATTCATAATACAGACAAATTCATCTCCACTGATCCTGCAGACAGTCGCACCCGAAACAGCGGACTCAAGTATATCTGCTATACGTTTGATCAATTTATCGCCTGCTTCGTGTCCCATGGTATCATTAACTTCTTTCAGGGAATTGGCATCGGCAAATACAACTCCTATAGGATCATTATCAGCTATTCCATCAATCACTTTCTGATATCCTCTGCGGTTTTTCAAACCGGTAAGCAGATCATTTTCAGATATCTCATTATACATTTTCGCATTCGCACATGCTTCTGCTATGATTTTGGATTCCAATATTACATATACGACATTCATTGAAACAGCCGCACCAAGAAATCCGAATCCGGAGACCGGATATACATATCCGATTATCGTAGCTGCCAGCGGAACCGCAACTATCAGCACTACGAAGAACTTGCTCTTGATCCTGAACGCTTTATACTTAAAAACATAAAGCAGGCACATGGCAAAGAAACAGAGAGCGCATAGCATTCCAGTATAGCCCGACCATGGGCCTTCAGTCAGATATCCGTTTGTTACCGTAAATAGTTTGCCGGTGATCACTCCGACAGTCAGAAAGCATATATCAATCGATAATACACATGTAATTACATTCGACTGCAATTTGGTAAAACGTCTTTCACTATCCTCGATCAGATAATTTAAATAGAAAGAATAGATGATTGACAGGAGATCCAGTAAAACATATCCTGCGTAATTAAGGAAAAGCAGTAAAAACGATAGATTTTCCCTACCGTTCAAATACATTGCGAGACACTCAATTATCAATCCGATAAGTACGATCCACATGCATCTCCGAAAATGCACGGTCGTTTTTATCGCCTCTGCAGGTATCTCATATAAACCGATAATAATAACAAGAATAAATAAGGAGGCTACGAAATCTGTCGATATCAAAATTGAATTCATATTCCTGATTCTCCTATTTTGCCATATGATCAATTGAAGGAAATATGGATTGAGAACTTTACGACTTGAAATTTACCGATTAACCATATTATATAGGAAACACCATACATTATGAAATAATTATTCACAGATATTTAGTGAAACTCACATCAAAAAAGACTCAGTATCCCGAGTCTTTTTTTCTTAATAAGAGGTTTATAGTTCATAACCGGTCTCTTCGGATGCCTCATATCACACCTGATAATCCAGCTCGTCGTTTATAAGGTCTTCACTTTCAGCCATTGCCTTAAGCGTCATTTCCAGGAGTTTATCGAGTTCCCATCCAAGCTGATCTGCTCCGCGCTCGATTACTTCCCTGGAGCAGCCTACAGCGAATCCCTTGCTCTTATATTTTTTCTTCAGAGACTTAAGTTCCATGTCCTTAGTGCTTTTTGACGGTCTCATAAGAGCAGCCGCCCATATAAGTCCGGTCAGTTCATCCGCTGCAAAAAGAACTTTTTCCATCTCATGAACAGGCTCTACATCAATGGTAACACCGCATCCAACCGTTATTCCGTAACCGTGGGAACACACAGAATGTATGACATCATCACTGACACCGCCTTCTCTCAAGAGTTCAGGTGCCTTAAGGCAGTGTTCCTCCGGGTATAACTCAAAATCAATATCATGAAGAAGCCCGACTATTCCCCAATACTCTGCATCATCGGAATAACCGAGTTCTTTTGAGTACCACTTCATAACTGCCTCAACAGTAAGTGCATGCCGGATGTGAAACGGATCCTTGTTGTATTTTTTTAATAATTCAAATGCTTCATCTCTACTAATCATTTCATAAACTCCTCTTTTGTAAATCCTCACATTCGGATGATGCTCCATATAGAAAACATTGTTATTGAGTCTTAATTCTCGCTTTTAAGCACTTCAATAAAGGTCATGAATTCCTTCTTATCCTTCTCCCAATATTTCCTTCTGCATCTGCTTACTGAAACTTCCAAGGACTATTATATACGCTTTATCAGGCAGATCCATATCTCCCAAAAAGTTTTATTTTCCACAATATGCTACAGCGTCAGCCTGAAACTGGAGGCCCTCTTTTCCGCCTGCATGAGCAAACTCAGTCTGAATGGACTTACGAACGGGATATTTTCCGCCAAATCTTTCCTTAATGATCTTTTCCATCACGGGAATATTCCAAACATCCCTGAAAAGACAATCCATTTGAACTACATTTTCAAGTGTGAGTCCGACAAGCGCCAGCCTTTGTTCCATCTGGTCAAAAGCTCCGTTTATCTGATCCTCAATAGTCCCGCCGATATTACCGACACAATAACTTAAGAAGCAAAAATCACCCGCCTTTATAATACCGGAATGTGCCCATTCTTCGCTTACATCATATCTTTCTATTTCTGACATTTTTCTTTCCTCCATACATTTTGATCATTGATCCCGCAATCGCCACGAGGTTCTCACGCAACTCGGCCGGTTCAAGGACCTCCACTTTACTTCCGAAGGTAAGCATCCACATGGTAAGATTTTCCATATCCTTGTAGTCTCTGATAAGAAGCAGTCTGCCATCATCCTGTTCCTCGTAGCATCCCGGCCCGAATTCTTCCACAAGTCTCCATTTCATATCCGGCTCAAATAATGCCTTGAGTATGATATTTCTCGGAAAAGCAAGATCGGAGCCAAGCTCCGGTACCGGCGCACTTCTACAGGAAAATACAATATCCGTCTCCCGTACCTTATCCATACGGTTCAACTTAAACAGCCTGTAATCCTTTCTTAATCGGCACCATCCGTACACATACCAGCTCGTCCATTTAAAAACAACATAATAGGGTTCAATGGATCGATTGCTTTCTCCCGACGGTGCATAATAATAGAACTTGAGGATATGTCTGTTTTCAATCGCATCCTGTATGGTCGATATCTTGGGTGCAAGTGACGATTTGTACCATGATGACAGATCGATCAAAATGGAATCTCTTCCGCTTATAAGCTCTGACGATCCCGCCTGAATCTTTTCCATAAGCTGACCGTAATATCTGCTTCCGCTTACGCTGTCCAGACTACGAAGACCGGCAAGGATCATCTGCATATCCCGGGATGTGAGAAGAGTTCTGTCCATACGGTATCCGTTCATGATCGAAATGCCGCCTCCGATTCCCTGTGAGGTACGGATAGGTATCCCGGCTTTTGATAGTGCATCTATATCCCTACCTATCGTTCTTCGGGATACTTCAAAGTACTCCGCAAGTTCAGGAGCCGTTACCATTTCCTTTTGCAAAAGTATCGATAATATTCCGATCAGACGGTCAATCTTCATATGCTCACCTTTCTTGATCATCTTATCAATCAAAACAAGTCAACTATATGTCTTGTTTAGAATAAATTTTTTCCTGTACCCGAACTTCACACTATCCGCGGTACAGGAAATAATTTTTTTAACTCATTCAAATGAGAAAGACCTTAGCTCCATGGGCAGGCACGTCTGCGGTAAAGCTGTCTCCGAAAGTTACTTTTTCTCCGGTCCAAAGTTCCGTAGCTGTACCTTCTGCAGAAATACCTTCCAGTTCTTCAAGTCCGAATTCGACACATCCGTTTTCATCCGCTGCATTGAACACGGCCAGATATTTACCGCCTTCACAATCGTCTGCCATCCAGAGAATGAACTCTTTACCTGCAAAATCTCTTCTGAAGATCTGGCGGGCATTTCTGGAATTGGCATGCATCTTAAGAACAGCCTCATTAGTGATAAGTTTCATGGTGAAATCATCGAAACCTGTCATCTCACCGCCGATTATAAGAGGAGAACGCATGATGGACCAGAGAGTCATCATGGTTATCTGCTCATCCTCTGTAAATGCGGTCCGGTTATTCTTGTCATAATCCTGCTTGATGGGACCAATGGGAAGCATATCCGCATCGGGGAAATGACCTGCTCCCGCATGAATGCTCCATTTTTCCGCACGTTCAAACATGGCATACAGAAGTTTCCAGTCATCCCAAAAATCATCGGTTATACGCCACATATTGGCAACCTGCTTATAAAGCTCCGCCTTTTCAATAAGAGCCGGTCCGGGAGAAAGTGAAAGCACCATCTCTCTTCTGCATGCATTCAGTGAAGCTGAGAGCATTTTCATTTCCTCTTCTTCGTGTGGAAGCTCCCTGCATATGTCATCACACTTTATGAAATCAACGCCCCACTCGGCATAGAGCTTAAAGATGGAGTCGTAATATGCTCTTCCGATCTCATCGGTTTTGATACCGTACATATCGGGATTCCACATACAGATGCTGTTAAACCTGGCAGCATCACGGGTAGTTTTATCTGTTCCAAGTACGGGAAGATTTTTATGAACCGCCTGACGGGGAATTCCTCTCATAATATGGATACCGAATTTAAGACCCAGGGAATGGACATACTCTGCCAAAGGTGCAAAACCCTTTCCGTCAGCTGCCGAGGGAAATCTGTTGGGTGCGGGAAGAAGCCTTCCGTATTCATCCATGCAAAGATCAGCAAAAGGTCTGTATTCATGAGTTGTAGCTCCGGGTTCGTACCACTGGATATCTACAACAACATAATTCCAGCCATACTGCTTCAGATGAGCGGCCATAAATTCGGCATTCTGTCTTACTTCTTTTTCTGTTACAGCTGCTCCGTAACAATCCCAACTGTTCCATCCCATAGGGGCAATCTTAGGTCTGTACATCTGTTTTCCTCCTGAAAATAACTGATCGGCACATTGATACTTTGAGTACATTACCTTTAAAAATCTCTGTTATATTCGGTACAATATCACACCCTACGGCACAAAACTTCCAAATTTTTGCTCGTTTTTCCTCATCCTTCAAATCACAGATTCATCTTAAACCGAGTGCCATATAACCCTTTGGGAAAACAATAGTTCCACTGATCGAATGCTATATTTTTATCCTGTTTTCGATTCAACTATCTTGATTGCTCGGAATCGCCTGGCATCAAAAACTGCTATTCTCTCGCATTATGATGTTTTTTACCTGCTCGCTTTTGACCCAAGCATCAAATTGAATTATATCTTTGTTTTTCGACGCCTTTTTCTTCCTTTCCTCAGGCTAAAAGCATCTAAGGCTTGAACATTCTCTCTTTTCGATGCTTTTTCTCATCCTCTCCGCCCTGAAAGGCATCGAATTTCGCCATTTTCTTATCTTTCGATGCTTTTATCATTTTTCACCGGTTCAATAGACATCGAAAATCATGAATTCATCGCTTTTCGATGCTCTATCACACCCACATTGAGGTGTCAGGGATCAAACTCTGTTTTGATCCACGTTACCCTCAGAAGTAAGATCGGTACTTATCCCAGAATCTGCATAAAGTTGATCTTATTAACAATGCACCAAAGCTCTATCGCGTTGCAGAGTTTATCATAATCGGAATATGTCAATTTACCCTTCAGATCGTTCTTTCCGAAATTGTATTTGATCTTTTTATTATCCTTGGTAATAATGATGAAATCCCTGGTAAGTATCGTGTAGTCTGCAGGAACCAATAAAACATTAAGAATACTGCCCGAACTGAAAGTTTCATCTCCGATAGTAAGCGAATACTCATCTATGCGGATGCGGCCGGGCATATTCTTCATCTTGCGGTATGTAACAGCTGCAGGTATCAGTTCGAGGAAAAGCTCTACTAAAGCTCCGAGGCCGGCAAAGAGCATGATCACAAAAAATGTGGTGGAATCATAATGAGTGATACGACTGTAAACAAACATACCGGCAAAAAGAGCAACCAGACAAACTACAAAAACAGTCCATCCCATCACCTTATTCCTGTTTGCCTTTAAAATACTTTCATTGGGGATTTGAAAATCTATTCCTCCTTTAAAGTACTCGGCGGTTGCCTCAATATCATGAGCCTGTGTAAATCTGGTCTGACCGAGATATGTGACAAGCTCCGCAAAGTTTCCTTTGGACAGGTTATTTGCATTAATATTGGTGGTTTTACCCGAAGCTTCCTTGATCTTGATCTCACGTGAAGTTCCGGTATAGATTCCGTTCATGTAGTGTCTTGTAACATTAGAACCTGCAAAAGCTGAAAATGGATATTTCGTGATCTTCTTTCCCTTTACCAGCTCGAATCCGTCCTCACGTATCTGCATGTAGTATTCCTTAACGAATATGATGCATAAAGCAGCGGCCAGAAGAGCTACACCGGCTGCTATTATCAGGCAAAGAATCAAATGTTCATCGATATCGGCTACTGCGTTTTCTATAATAAGTGTAAAAATAAAACCGCCAAAAAGTGCAAGCACGGACGTCATCAGTTTATTCTTTGATACTCTGAACTTTTTATCGCTGTTTTTCATTTTCTCCCCCTCATTACATTATATCTGTCTTCGCGTCGTTCTTACGCAAAGCATCCCTTATAAATTTAACCTCATCGTTAAGCATATCAGTATCAACTTTCCCGGATGCATCAAATGCAGTGGACTCCAGTGTGTATGTGCCGATATACCCTGTCTTTCCGATGTATTCGAAAAACTTCTCAAAATCAATGTGCCCTTTTCCTATGGGAAGGGTCTTAAGATTTGCCCAATCCTTATAACCTCCGCCATAGTCATTCACATGGTAATGACGGATATGACCGTCTTTCCACATAAACTCATTCTTATCTTCATACAGAAGATCTATCTGTTCATGGAAAGCCGCCATCTTCGTATCAAATACAAAATGAGCATCCGGGTATTCTTCCAGAAGTTCCATCCATCTTGCCCAGGGATCCTTCCCATTACATACAACATTTTCAACAAGGAGATCAATTCCGGCGCTTTGGCTGATCTTCAAAAGTTCCTCGTATGCTTTGAGATTATTTTCATAATGAAGATCCGAAGTGAGCCCGTCCCATAAATGAATAACCATCTTCCCTGCTCCCATCGCCGCAGCCATGTCGCAATTGATCCTGAATCTTTCAAATGCATCCTTTAATTCATCAGGTCCGCCTTTACTGATATTCTCACCGATACTTTTCTGAGCGTGATAGGCAGGAATAACAAGCTTAGCCTGCTGAACCATACTTACGATATCATTTATTTTGTCATACCAGTCCGAGTACATCATGAACTCGAATCCGTCACAGTTCAGCTTTTCGGATAACGGCTCCAGAAGTCTGTAATCACGGCCGTTAGGTTTCCCGATAAGCGCGCCGGTGGAACAAAGGATCTTATTTTTCATTTAAGCTTATACTCCTTACTAAGTCTTCCGCCCTTTACATCAGACCTTTTCTCTTGACCGGTCTCTGCAATTCTGTCACTGAACATGTCACGAAAGCTTTTCTTATACAGAGGACGATTTAAAACAGCTTCACATACTGCCTGTAATTCCGGTAATGTAAATGTTTCATCCACAAGACAGAATGCCTGATTGTTATAAAAGATCTGTTCTCTGAGTTTCTTCATAGCTTCGATCAGGATCTCCACGTGATCGAATGCAAGTTTTTCCTCGCTCTTAAGAGTGGGAATATAGTTCTCATATCTCACGGCTCCGTTTAAGAAGTTTTCTTTTTTCAGACCGTAAACTATCTTCACGTCCCTGTCACTGTTTGTAAGGACTATCCGGTAATCACTGAACTCCAGATCAAACCATGCCGCATCCTTGGCATCATCAAGGCCTTTTACTTCTTCAAGTTTGGGAACCAGAGCAAGGTAAGCGATACTCATAACCCAGGTCCTGGGATCTCTTCCGGGCTTGGTAAATGTATATATCTGGTCTAAATATATATCCTTAAGCCCCGTCTCTTCCTCCAGTTCCCTTGCGGCAGCCTGGTATGCGGTTTCATTCTCCTCTATAAATCCTCCGGGAAGTGCCCAGCAATCTATATAGGGATGATTGCCTCTTTTGATAAGGAGGAGTTTAAGTCCCGAATGCTTCTCACCCGCTCCTATGATCAGTATATCCGTAGTAACCGAAGGCCTCTTATAATTTCCGGGATTGTACTGTTTTAAAAATTGCTTTTCTGTTAATCCGTCTTTATTCTTTTTACTGTTCATATCTTTCCCTCAAAAGTATACTAAAACCGGTTATGAAGTTTAGATTAGGTATTATTTCAATACTTAATCATTATACACCCTTTAAAAACGCTTGCATACAAAATTTTTAAAAGCTGTCAAAAATAAAAAAGGGACGGTTTCGCGGGCAGATAATCTGCCTTTGATAACCGTCCTCCCGGTATCTGTAATGATCAATATTCATCCAGAAAGTGGTGGCGAACACCTTTTTGTTTGTATTCGATCACGGTATCGAGATTTACATTCTCAACACTTCTGAAAATATTGGATTCTACAAACGGATTGTTTTTCTTAAGTTCTGCTATAAGTTTCTTGGTCTCAAGACGCTTGGATGAAGTAGTGCCGTCCGTGTGACATGTGGTACAGGTATCGGTAAAATGGCATGCACACTGCAGGAAGTGAAGATTGTTATAGTCCCTCCATGCACAGATATCACTCTCTCTTACCAGATACAGAGGCCTGATAAGTTCCATCCCTTCGAAATTGGTACTGTGAAGCTTGGGCATCATGGTCTGGATCTGGGCACCGTGAAGCATTCCCATCAGTATGGTCTCGATAACATCATCGTAATGATGACCCAGTGCGATCTTGTTACATCCGAGTTCTTTGGCTTTGCTGTACAGATATCCACGCCTCATTCTTGCGCACAGATAGCAGGGATTTTTCTCAATGGTATCCACGGTATCAAATATGGTACTGTCAAAGATGGTTATGGGAATCCCCAGTGCCTCTGCATTACTTTCTATCAGTTTCCTGTTTTCAAGTTTATATCCGGGATCCATCACCAGGAAAGTAAGATCAAAATTCACCTGTCTGTGCTTTTTGATCTCCTGGAAAAGCTTAGCCATGAGCATGGAGTCTTTTCCGCCTGATATACATACCGCGATCTTATCGCCTTCTTCTATAAGCTTGTACGTCTTACACGCTTTGGCAAAAGGAGAAAAAAGCTGTTTGTGGAATTTCTTTGCAATGCTTTCCTCGGCTTTCTTTCTTTTTTCTTCTTTATCGGAATCATCCTTAAGGCCGGATCGTATGTAACCCACATAGCCTTCTGCAAGACTGTAACAGTCCCTTCCTTTAAGTACATCCGTTTCATCATCTATCGCTTCCGAAAGACGTCCGATCTCGCAATAGAATATGATCTTTTTATCGGAAGGTATTCCCGCGATTTCGTCACTTTCGTATATTTCCTCAGTAGGAATACTGAGAGCACCCGGGATCATCCCATATGCTCTCAGTCCTTCGTCTCTGATATCAACCAATTCGTACGAACCTTCAGGAAGATTTCGTAACTCTTCACAAGTGATCTCTTTCATAAAAGGCCTTCTCCTACCAGATCTGTCTTCCTTTCTCATCGGGAATAGCGCTCTTACGATAGAAGTATGAGTTAACCTGGTCGCACCACTCACGTGCGTTCAAAAGCTGTCTTTCAAAACGCTCTCTTACATTCTCGAATATCTCGTCATCCACTTTGCCCTTAAGTGAATCCCACTTGGCCGCAAGTCCCTTCGCCTCATCATATCCCTCAAAATGAGTGTCATAGATATGCTGGATAACGGTCTTACCGCTGTGAAGCTTATGGGTATAAGGCAGATGATGGAAAAAGAGAACAAGCTCGTCGGGGCACTTATCGGGTGAGTTATACATGGAAGCATTGGGCTCGTTATACAAAAGTGCATAACCGGTTCCCTTATCGGTCCTGTCCACACCGATTCCGAAGTGATCGGCTCTGTGATAGGTTCCCCATCTGTCATACTCATATCCGTCAACACTGCATCCGTAGTGTACACCGGGAGTGACCATCCAGCCGATACCGAGAGGGCTTGTGTACTTCTCGTAGATGGCACGCGAAGGAAGAAGTATGGACATGATGGTATCAACAACTTCTTTATCCTCGGAAATGGTCATCTTAATGAATTCTTCTGCGATTTCCTCAGATGAAAGATCCGTATCAAATGCAAGTCTTCCGAAACCGAAGAGGTTAGCTCCGGCAAGGTAGTTTCCGGTCCAGTTGAAATCATTACCGGTATTTGTAACCGCGGCGACACCGGAGAATCTGTTGTTAAATGTTTTGCCGCTTACGATATCCGCAACGGTATCATCCTTCTCGCTGCAATATGTCTTAAAACCGAGGATTTCCTTGAACATGGGCATCAGGTAGCAGACATCGATCTGATGACCTGTGTACTCCTGTGCGATCTGAACCTCCAGCATCTGGTTTGTTTTCTTAAGACCTCCGAGAAGAGGAGAAATGGGCTCTCTGATCTGGAAGTCCATGGGACCGTTCTTGATCTGAAGGATTACATTATCGTGATAGTCGCCGTCCATGGGCATGAAGTTATCGTAACCCGCTCTTGCTCTGTCGGTCTTATAGTCTCTCCAGTCCTGCTTACAGTTATATACAAAGCATCTCCAGATGATGATTCCGCCGTAATCCTTGACGATATCCGCAAGCATATTGGCACCGTCAGCCTGGGTTCTTCCGTAAGTAAAAGGTCCGGGACGTCCCTCGGAGTCTGCCTTTACAAGGAAACCTTTAAGTGTGGGGATTTTGGCAAAGCATTCGGCAACCTTATCCTTCCACCAGGCGATAACTCGTTCATCAAGAGGATCCGCACTGTCAAGACCGCCGATCTCAATGGTGGATGCGTAATTAAGGCTTAAGTACAATCCGATACCGTAGCCGGCAAATATCTCGCCAAGCTCGGCAAGCTTTGCAAAGTATCTGTCGGTTATCATATAGGAAGCTGCGTCCTTAACATTTACATTATTGATAACAACGGCATTGATACCTACGGATGCGATAAGTCTTGCATAGTCTCTGGTACGATCGTCGATAACGATCTCATTATTAACATAGAAAAATGACTGTCCGGAATATCCTCTTTCTATGCTTCCGTCCATATTATCCCAGTGGTTGAGCATTCTTAAGGAATTGGAAGGACGTACCGTTTTTGCAGATGCATATTCGTCACTGACCTTCTTCTCGGTTGAAACGGTTCTGAGAATATCAAATGCGGCATATAAAGCAGCTGTAGGGCTCTTGGCATCGATCACAAGAGAATCTGCGTCAATTGAAATGCTATATTCTTCGTTATCCTGAATATCCTTACCACAGGTTACCGTTGCGGGTGCCACTGTGGAACCGAAGGTGATCTCTGGATTTATATCAAGCATAGCCTTAAGGCCTTCTTTTAATTCGGAAACGGCATTTTGGGTTATAACATCTGCCTGATCTGCTCCGTTTATAAGAATCTGCTTAAGACACTTACAATCCTTATTTTCTTTCTTGTTCTTATAACCGAGCCATAATTTAGCGTAATTACTCATAATTTTTCCCTCGCTTTGATTGTGGGTTTATTTCCCGATACATGTATTTGAACATGAATGGCGTCAAAGGTCAATTTAATTATCAAAAATCCACCTTATCCGGATGTTCGCCTGACCAGCCTGTTTCGGGTATCGATGACAGATAAGATATCTCTTCGGCCGTTAGGTTAAAACCGTCCACATCGAGGTTCTCTTTCATTCTCTCAAGGGATGATGCCTTAGGGATCACCGGAATTCCTCTGTCTATCAGGAAACGCAAGAGGATCTGAGCATTTGTCTTACCGTATTTTGACGCCAGTGCTTCAACTCTCGGATCATTCAACACCCTGCCTCTTCCGAGCGGGCTCCAGGCCTGAGGAAGAATTCCCTCATCTTCAAGATACTTAAGAGTATACTCCTGCATATAACCCACATGAAGTTCCAGCTGATCCAGCATAGGCTTTATCTTCGCTGTTTTCATAAGCTCCATCAAATGATGAGGCAGGAAATTTGAAACACCGATGGCTCCGATCCTTCCCTCTTCATACAGCTCCTCGAGAGCTCTCCAGCCATCCGCCATCTTCTCAGCCCATTTTTCATCCTTCTGATTTCTCTTGGGCCAATGAATGAGATACATATCCAAATGATCCGTCTTAAGACATCTGCATGATTCTTCGAAGGATTCTTTGGTCTTCTCATAGCCCAGAAAAGTAGGCCATACCTTGCTGCACAGGAAAATATCATCCCTGCTCAATCCGTATTCGGTCCAGGCTTCGCCCACCTCCTCTTCGTTGTTATAAAATCTGGCAGTATCTATATATCTGTATCCGGCATCCAACGCCATTTTGATATTGTCTTTTCCGGCATTTACCGTAGACAGATATGAGCCGAAGCCAACTTCAGGTATTACGACTCCGTTACTTAATGTGAATTCTTTTTTCATAGATGCCTCCATTTTAATAAAAGCAATTATCAGAACCACCAATTGGGAAGCATGGTCAATATCTCATCGAGATATTTCATACTCACCATCACTCCGGACAGAACAGGGAAAAATACAACAAACAATGCTGTCGACACCACTGCAGTAAGCTTTATCACGGAATTTTCATGTTTAAATCCCATGCACTGAATACTTCTGCAGATCATCAGTATCAAGACCTTCGTACATATGAAGTACTGGTAGATGAACACGGTTCTCGAAATGAATACCCAGGGAAGGAACATACTGATGTAAAAAACTAAAAGTAAAGCCGAAGTGACATCTTTCTTTTTAACCGTCATATATATGTGATGAACAACGGATATAAGCCCTGCATAGCACACGAAAGGATTTACGAAAGTAGCCACAAGTGACATGCGGTCTCCGAATATCGTTCTCGAATCAAGAAGCGGGATCCAGTCAAAGGGCCAGGTGTACCATGAAGACTGGAAGGGGTGCGAAGCAGTAACATGACTGTGATAATCCAGCATATGAATACTGTTGGATATGGCATTTTCGATCAGTCCCTTATCCGGATACACTTTTGTAAAGGGAATATATGACAGCACATAAACTGCCGCAGGTAATACCACAAAGCTTCCGAGACAGATCAGGACAAATCTTACGATCACCGAAGACTTAGTCTTATTGCGGATTTTTCCGATCATCCATATAAACAGGATAAGTGCAAGTCCCGCTGCAGCATAAACAGCCGTCCACTTGGTCGAGACACCCAACGCAAAGGATGCTCCCGCGAAAACAAGGTGTCTGTTTTTTTCCTCGCAGATAAAAGCAAAACATCCGTAGAACATGCACAGTACGAAAAACGCCACGATAATATCGATGGTAGAGATCCTGGACAAAACAAAGTGCATGAACTCGGTTATCTGAAGCACTCCCGCAAGGCAGGCATATCTTCTGTCTCCGGTAACTCTCAGTGAAAGCAGATACATCAAAGGAATACACATCATACCGAAGATCAAAACAATGATCCTGTACCCGAAAGGATTCATTCCATACAGCCTGATCCCGATGGAGATAAGTGTCTTTCCGAGAGGGGGATGAGTATTTTCATATATCTTCATGCCCTTCAGAAATTCGTATGCGGTCCTTCCGTGATAGACCTCATCAAATATCATGGAATCAAATGAAGTGGGAACCCCGGTGATCGTATCCTGTTCATCAAATACCGCTGCGGGCTCCGAGCCTTCTAAGAGTCCTATGCGGTTTCCATAAGGATCGATGCAGGCAATCTCCGCTATCTGAACTTTCGGATCCGAAAAAATAATACAGAACTGATGAGTCTGCACATTCACATCCACTTTTTTCCAGGTAAATACTCCCTTAAGTGTCAGCTCCTCATCGACCTTTTTCCATTCACCGCCCTCGGCATAATAAAGATCAAAGCTTTCGGATCCTGACATAAGGGGATAAATGCACACGAGACTTACATCCTGAAAAGCATCAAGAGAAACATAAACTTCCGTTCCGCACTCAGAATCCGTTCCGAACTCTTCATATGTTACGGGAGCATCTTTTCTGCCAAGATGCATGGATCCTATTATAAGAAAGATTCCTGTAAGAATGATCATGGCAAGGTAATCTTTACGGGATATCTTAAAGTTTTCTTTTGACGCGAAGCGGTGGACCTTATCATCCCTATTTTCCGCAAGCGAAAACAGATCGCTCTTTATAGACCTTCCCAACAATTCCCTGTAGAAAAGCCAGAGTACGCCGGCGTATACAAGAACGTTAACAATACTGAGAAATTCCAGGTTCAAAGAGACATGATACAGGAAGTAAATATAGGTCTTAACGGAGATAAGCTGGAATATAAGAACTGCGAGCCAACCCAGCGAATCGGTAAAAGCAAGGATAAGCACGAGGATCTCATACAGATATCCGTACCTTTCATGCATTGCGGGAAGGAACATTACACAGGTATAGGACAGGATAAATGCGCACCACATGAAATGCTTTCCGGTTATGTCCGCTTTCTTCAAAATAATAAATACCATCAAAGAAGCCAGCACAATAAAGGTAAAGCCTATGCACCATACGGCATCGGCATCATATGTCAGATGAAGGATATTCCAAATACTCGGATAATTCCTGGAGATGCTTTCAAATGCATGGGTCTGGTCCTTATAAATGGATATCATATCCGAAAAAGGCCGTCCCGCTATGATATTGGGAAGAGCCATCAGCACAATGGTACCTGCCGAGACCGCAAAGTGATAAAGCCTGATCCTTTTGTCATGGCGGAGCAGTCCGCAGATATATACCAATACAATGAATGGAATGATAAAAACAGCCTGAAGCTTAAATGCAAAACTGAGACCGAGGAAAACAAAGCAACGGATCGTCTTATCGGTATACAGAAAATACAAAGCCCATATGATCAGGGATACATATATTGAATCACACTGTCCCCAGGGAGCGGAATTCATCCATACCGTAGGGAGGAAAAGCGTCATTATATATGCAATGAGAGCTTTATTTCGGTCAGTTAACTTCTTTACGAAAGCATATACGCCTGCTGCCAGGATAAAGTCGAATACTCCGGAGAAGATCTTGTACTTATATACAGCTTCTCCCGGGAGCCTCGTAAGGACGAATATGACGATCTGGTACAGAAAGTTGTAATCCCCTATCTGGGTTCTCAAAGCCTCTTTAAAGCCCATGCCGGAGATCTGCTCATACCAGGGAAGCAGGCTGATACTCATATCATCACTGATATTATCCCTGAAAACATACCTGAGAAAAATAGCCGCAAGGCTTGCGAGCAGTACGATAATGTGTGTTTTGTATTTTCTGATGCATTCTCTCATAATAGTATATATTTTACACCAAAAATAAGTGACAGTGGGGACGTTTCATTTTTGTCACCAGGTGA
>JAGCUO010000061.1 GCA_017962825.1 Lachnospiraceae bacterium
CACCGTAGACATGACGATTATGAGGAACATTAATAAAAAAATAACTGCCAGACCCATGTGATAAACCTCCTATAGTAAAAAATTCAACTTTTCCGGACCGGACATAAATTTGAGCCGTTTTCACTCTGATACTCTGCCAGCGCTTTGTTGATAGATTTAGAAACTCCCAGTTCAAACAGATACTCCGCGGCGAGCGAAAGAACATAAACCACCACGATCCCCACAGCTATTCCGATCACGACGCCTTTTTTCTCCGTCGGAATCGTGCTTGCCGAAAACGCCAGAGCCAGCATCACCGTCTCAATGAATCCGAGGGTGATAAACCTTTGTATAAGGAGTCTTTTCATACTGATCTCTTTTTCATTTCCGAAAAAGAATACCGGTATGATTCCGATGGCCGCATAAATGAGCGGCGAAAGGAATACTTCATATCCCAGTATCCTGTCCCGGTCAAACGCCATTCCCAGGATCATGAGAAGCACGGAGATCAGCGTGACTAAAACAAAATATAGCCTGACGGCCTCCTGCAGCCTTTCTTTTATGATTTTCATACCTTGCCTCCTGCACCATGTCCGGGTCTTGTCAGGGCGTTTTTCAGATCCATGACATATTTGCGTGAGATAACGATCTCTTCACCGTTTTTCAAAAGTGCACTGTATCTTCCGCCGAGTGCCGGCTTGATTGACTTGATCTTCATCAGATTTAGGAGCATGCTCTTTTGCACTCTGATAAACGACCTGCCTCCCAGTTTTTCTTCCAGCTCATAAAGCTTCAGCCTTACCTCAAAGCTATCCTTTTCCGTATAGAGGAAGACTCTGTTGTCCACCGATTCCGCATAAAAGACATCCACTACGGGTATTTCGATTTCCCGGCCGTCTTTCCTCGCGTCAAGCTGTCCCTGCCGTGATTTTACAAAACTGATGATCTCCTCAATCTCATCCGTCAGCTTATGATAACGGATCTCAAGGACCTCCGGCTGCTCTGTTGGTACCTGTTTAACCTTTAACTCCATTTTCCCTCAGTATCTGCACTCAGTTTTTTCCACATCGCGATGCTGTAAAATGCAGCGATCACGATGGCAATGCTGACCGTGATCCAAAGCTCTCTTTCAACCGATCCGAATACCCGAAGAGATGCCTCTTCGTCACTGATCGCGCTTAACGCGTTGTTGATCCCGTGAAAGGCGATGCAGGGCAAAAGACTCTTCCCCTTGTAAAAAAGCGTAACAAGCATAAATCCCACAATGACCGCAAATACTATCTGCAGCATAGTTTCAGATAGATCCTGCCCATTTAACAGATTTACGATATGACCGATCCCGAATGTCACGGATGAAACAATGATCGCGGTTCTTACATTTTTCCGCGCCATTCCCAGAAAAAGGAATCCACGGAAAATGATCTCCTCAAGGAATCCGACGCAGAGCATGCTGACAATGTAGAATACCGTTTCCGGGATTGAATACTTCAGCTTGACTCCAAAATAGATGCTCGCAAACCCGATCAGCATAAGCGGAAAATAGAACCATGCACCGGCCGGTTTATATTTTGGAAGAACAAGACCGTATTTTTCAAAGAGACCGTTCTTCTTCAGCCATATGAGAAGGATTGCTGTACATACCGCATGAAAGATCATGGACGGCAGCTTAATTATACCGACAGTCGCCGAGACCGACTCAGCTGCGCTTGTTCCCACAACATAGATCACAATGCAAAGTATTGCAAACGTGACCTCGTTTTTCTTATAAATCTTATTCACCTTTTATCTCCTTTCAGAAAGTATCTCTTCGTGTTAAGGAGACTGTATAAGATTTATTCACACGCTTCAATAAAACAGACGGTAAGATGCATTTTCAAGCTGTAAGATGCATAGGATAAGGGAATTATAATCTATCTGTCCTTTTTTTTCATTAAATCACCCTAAATGAAGGCGCCTGCTTCTTGTTGCTTTGAACCGGGAACCACGCCCCCATAGTTCACCCCACATACAGTATATGGTTTATCAGACACTCTGCGGCATCTTCGATATCTTCGGGGTCTATGTCTTCGCCCTCACGCTCGCAGCACTCAAATTCATCAACTATGTTCTCAATCAGTACCATATCAACAAACAGCTGCAGCTTCGAAAGGTCCTCATCGGAAACATCGGTCTCACTCCTGTATCCGGAGAGCACCGTATCAAAATACCCTTTCATTCCCTCCATGCGTTTATCGGGATCCTGCTCATTCCGAAACCATCCGGTTCCGTGAATCCAGAGATTTGCCAGGTCGAACATATACCAGCAGTACATGCAGTTGTCAAAATCAAATACCGTAATATCCCCGGTATTCATATCAATATGATAATTCCCGTCGCTGAAATCAAAGTGAACTAGTCCGTAAACACTCTCATCAGCAGGGAGGCTTCGAAAGCTATCCAGCCGCTCTTCAATTGATATTTTTAATTCTTCATATTTATCAGGAATCAGCTCATCGATATACTCACGATTGTACTTGTCAAAGAATCCTAACCTTTTATTTTCGGGCTTATATTCTTTGGAAAGCCTGTGAATCACACCAAGAGCACGGCCCGTGTTATAGAAATATTCTTCAAGCGGCGCTCCGTCCCTGTACCTGTATCCGTTGTCTGAAATCAACATTCCTTTGGCATAGGAAAAAAGCATAACAAAACACTCTTTTCCATCCAATGAAACCGCTTCCGCAAGATTTCCGTTCAATGAAGGAATCACATCCGCTACGGGAGCACCTTTTTCGGCCAGATAATGCACAAACTCCGCCTCGGCCAGATATTCTTCCTTTGTTCTGTCCCCAAGCGTTGAAAAACGCAATACACATTCCGGATTTCCGTTTCTTTGGCAGATCAATATCTGATTTCTTCCGCCGTCATGGCCGGGGGCCATGCTTAATTCATATTCATTTAAATCATACAGTTTCTTTACGTTTTCAAGATATTTATACAATAATAAGTATCCTTTATTCCATTAAAAATTTCCCTTTGCCATATATGCGTACAAGGTAACCCACTTATTCTCTTCGCCGACATTTCCCACTTTAAAAGCAGGTACACTTTTTGATGCGGTAAGAACGAATCTTCCGTTTTCAAGCTTATGCTCATCAAGAACTTTATAGCCCGCCTTCATCGCTGCAGAGCCGGGCTTACATCCGAGCCCCTTTAAAGCATAGACGATCATATGTGCTCCGATCTTGATGGGATCCGGAGGATAGAATGTTCCCAGCATAACATCAACCATAGGTGTCTTCATATCATCCGTCCTATAGAAAATGTTACGCTTTGTAAAGTAATGAACCAGGTCATCCGCGCATTCAGGTCTGTGCCCCTGAAGAGACAGTTCGGCAACAAGCAGAAGGTATTCGACCGTCAGCCTTGCACAGCTCTTATGAGGCTTTCTTGGATCGTTGATCTTTTTGTTGGTACTGATGCATCCGAAACCGCCGTCATCCTTGATCAGTTTAAGAACGGAATCGACCTCATTCTTAACGATATCCTCGGAATAATATCCAAGCTTTACAAGATTTCTTAGAAGAAGAGGTTCTCCGCACAGCATTTTGAAACCTGTGCTCTCGATCAGTCCAAAGACCTCATCATCTATGTCGCTTCCGATATCATCCCTGGTAAGTCCCCATTCGGCAAATGCCATAATGGCATCATATTTTTCCCAGGGCTTGTCTTTCTTCAGCTTCTTGAGGCCGCGTTCATATACTTTGCTCTGAAGCAGTTCCTTTTTGCACGATACGACTCGTTCATCGTCTTCCGGTAATCTCTCGTATTCTTTCAGGGTTCTGAGTCTGACCTCAGGATTTTCCTCTTCCAAAAGCCATTCCAATATAACTTTTTTCGCCATTAAACACCTCCAAAACAATCAGTTTTTTGTGTTCAGGTATTTCTCCGCTTCAACAAGAACTCTCACATCTCTGAACTCTTACATTCGATCCGAACAGTTTTTATCGGGTCACAAAAAGTATAAAGACCTTGATAATTATATCTTTGAAAATCTTCATGGGAATACTGTTCGATTATTATTTCCTTATTAATCCCGAGCGAACTTAAATCCGTTTTTTCGATAATATCGTTAAGATCAACATCTTCATCGACAGCAATGCTGTAATGCATATAGAAATATCCGCTTTCCAGGCCCTCGGTAATATATGCTTCATCAACAACTGTTCCAAGCGGAAGAAGATCTTTAACAGTTGTCCTGTCGCCCGGGAGATCATGGTCACCGAATAAGGGAACACTTACTTGGAAATAAATATCAATCATTATATCGTCTTCATCAATCTGATAGAGTTCTTTAACCAGTTTCTCTGCATAATCGAAGACAGGTTGACTTTCAAAATTGGTATAAACGTCTTTTGAAACAATATTTACCATTAACTGCTCAAAATCCGTATACTTACCAGCTTTGGTTCCGGAAGCGAAAACCAGATCTGTTTCGCGTTCCCCACTTAAATATGCATTACATATATATGCATTAAAGAAATACGTAGAAAAATCAATATCGGGATAATACTCCGGAACCTTTTCGTTCAGTATTTCCAAAGCAGCTTCCTTTTCTTCCGCGCATTCAGGGTCCTCCCTGATCACCGTATAATCTTTTCCGCATCCGGATAATCCTAAGATAAATAAACTAAAAACCAATGATGTAATAACGGTTGCAAATATCTTTCGCATATAAATATCTCCATTCGTAAATAATTCCCCGCTTTATAAGAATTACTTACTATTTTACATGCCTTTCGTCATCGGACAAGCATAGTTTTAACCGGTTCATCAACCGTAAGTAGAGCAGTTATAGTTACAGTATCCTTATGATGTCCGTTCCAACTTTTTCCCGAAACCGGATATCATGTTCGACAAGCAGCATGGTCGGCTCATACTGTAATATCAAATTTTCAATCTGCATCCTCGAAAAGACATCTATAAAGTTCAGAGGTTCATCCCATATGTAAAGATGTGCCGGAGTTATCAGGCTTGCCGCTATCAAGGCCTTCTTTTTCTGACCTTCGGAAAAATCCTCCATATTCTTGGTAAACTGCTCGCGGCCGAAATCGATCTGTCTGAGCACCGCTAGAAACAGGCTTTCATTAAGTCCCCTGTCTTCACAGAATTTTCGGAGAGTTCCTGATAAAAACGAAGTATCCTGGTTAACATACGATATGGTCATCCCCGATGCGACATCCAGAGTGCCCGACACAGTCAGACCGGATATACCATCAAAATCTCTGCATCCGCTCTTCTGCAAAACCGCTTTCAATATGCTCGATTTACCGCAACCGTTATCTCCTGAAAGAATGATCCTCTCGCCGCGTCTGACCTGAAAACGAAGTCCGTTAAACAGTTCATTTTCCGCTCCTTCATAGCGAAGTGACAGGTCATAGGCATTTACCAGCACTTCCTTATGGAATCTGAGCGGTTCGAGCTTAAGATCGGTCACCTTCTCTATATCCCGCAGCAGTCCCTCTTTCTCCTCAATCTCCCTGTCGATCCGCATTTCATAGGCCTTAACACGGGACTGCATCTTTTTGGTCTTGGCTCCGATAAACGACCGTGTCGAGATGCTCCTGTCGTGTTCTTTGACAGGGTCGAAACCGATCTTTGCATTCTCACTCTTTTCCGCCCATCTTTCGGTTCTGTCCGCCGCAGCTTTAAGCTTTCCGATCTCCTTCAGATGCTTTTCGTTTTCAGCCAGTGAAAATGCGTCCTTCTTTTCCTTGTTCTCCCACCACGACGAAAAGTTGCCTGCCTGAACCTCTATCGTGGACCTGTTAAGTACAAGCACATGATCGCATACTCCGTCCAGAAGATCCCTGTCGTGTGATACAAGGATAAATCCCTTTTTCGAAGCCAGATAAGCTTTGACTATATCACGTGCCCTGCTGTCCAGATGGTTGGTAGGTTCATCTATCAAAAGGAATTCGTTCTCCGCTGCGAAAAGGACAGCAAGCATAACCCTGGTGCGTTCTCCGAAACTCAGTGTTCCGAAAGGCCTGTAAAGGCATTCGGGATCCATCTCAAGCTCGTTCATCTGTATAAGCACCTGCCAGTTTTCAATTCCGGGTTTCCACTTTTCAAACAGATCCGCGGCATTTTGTTTCATATCCTCTTCGGATACCCGGTAGGGAAAATAATCAAAATGAGTTCCCGCTTTGATGCTTCCCCGGTACTCATATCTTCCCATAAAAAGATTCAGCAGGGTCGTCTTGCCTTTGCCGTTCCTTCCGATAAGTCCAAGTTTCCAATCCGTATCTATATTGAATGTGACATTTTCGAGAACATCATCGGCACTACCCTCATATGCGAAGGTCAGATCCGTTACCTGTATCTGTGCCATGTTCATCACCTCCGTTATGTGTAACAGTCCTCTCAAGCTTAACGCATGAAACAAAAATGCGGTGCAGATTGTTCGGATCCGCACCGCTTCCGGTAATAATGTTATCCAAGGATCTTCATGAAGTTTACGTAGTTGACGATACACCAGATTTCCAGTGTTCCGGCAAGCTTATCGTAATCGGAATATGTGAGTTTATTCTTAACGTCTTTCTTTCCGAAACAGAATTTGTATTTCTTATTATCCTTCGTGATGACGGTCATATCCCTGGTCATGATAGTGTAGTCCGCCGGGACCATGAGAATATTAAGAATACTGTCTGAATTAAGTGTCATATTTCCGATGCTGAGTGTATATCTGTCGATATAGATACGGTTCGGAAGATTTTTCACCTTACGATATGTGAGCCATGCGGGAATAACTTCCATAAACAGATCCATCACTCCGGCAATTCCGGCAAAGATCATAATGGTAAAAAATCCTGCGGAATCATAATCTGCGACCAGGAAACAAATCAGCATGCCAAAGAACACTACCAAAAGCAATATGCTGATAACCGTCCACTTGGCCAGTTTTCCCTTATTTGCCTTGATTATCTTCTCATTCGGGATGCGGAATTCATATCCTTCATTGAAATACTCAGCGGTAGCTTCGATGTCATGTGACTTCGTATAGCCGGCCTTTCCCAGATATGTAACAAGCTCGGCAAAATCAGACTTTGAAAGATTGTTTGCATTGATCTTTGTTGTCTTGCCGTTTGCTTCCCTGATACTTATCTCACGGGTTGTTCCGGTATATATTCCGTTCATATAATGCCTGGTTACATTTGAACCGGCAAAATCGGTAAAGGAATACCTTGTTATCTTCTTTCCTTTTACAAGTTCAAAATATTCTTCGGAAATCTGCATATAGTATTCCTTGACCAATACAGCTCCGAGAACAGCCAGAATCACTGCGGCAACTACGGCTATGATCACACAGGGCAGCGGATTTTTTTCCATATCAAAGATCGGATTTGTAAGAAACAGCGTTCCGATAAAACCGCATGCAAAAAGCAGCAACGATATCATCAGTTTATTCTTGGAAACCCTGAACTTCTTTACACCATGAAATTTCATAACAAAGTCCCCCCACACAAAATCATTTTAGAACTATGAATCCGCCTTTTCAATGATATGTCTCGATA
>JAGCUO010000062.1 GCA_017962825.1 Lachnospiraceae bacterium
CGCTTCTGCGCATGCGTTTCTTCATCGGGCAGGATTTCAGGGAACCCAAGGCGTTCGGTATTTAGTGTTTGCCCGGAATCATCGAAGTATTATTTCACATACATTCCACATTACATGCAAACGTATTCCATAATATGGTTTTATTATCACCTCAAAAGAAACGGAGGTGATTTTTTATGAAGAAATCTACAATCATTAAAACATTAGGGATCATAACCGCATTTTCAATCGCAATACCTTCAGCAGGAATACTTGCGAAGAACGCCCTGCAATCGTCAGCTTCCGAATACAGTATTACACAAACTGAAGAAGCTTCCGAGCTGTCAAACAGTATATCAGACAATAATGCAATTTATGCATCCGGGAATTCAGCAGACACAGCCAACAATAGTCTCGGAGATTCCGCTGATGTTATCCCCGGCGATCTTCCCGAAAACAATCCGTCCGACGGCTTGCCCGGTAACCCGCCCGACGGCAATCCCCCGGAAGGCAATCCGCCCGACGGGATGCCCGGTGATCCGCCTGAAGGTAACCCACCCGATAAAATGCCCGGTGGCAAAGGCGGACAACCCGGTCCGGGAGGAAGCTCTTCTTCCGTAACATATGATGCATCGGAAATCATTACCTCCGATACCACGGAGACCGGAAAAAGCATATCTTCCGATACTGCAGACGTATCTGCCCTTATCGTAAGCGGAAGCACTGTTACCGAAGACGGCATTAATATCAGCAAAACAGGCTCCTCCGAAGGTGGCGATAATTGTAACTTCTATGGTCAGAATGCAGCTGTTCTGGCAAAAGACGGTGCTGTTCTTTACATCAGTAACGCGGATATTTACTCAAATGCCAGCGGAGCCAACGGCGTATTCTCATATGGTGGTAACGGAGGTAAAAACGGTGCGTCGGGCGACGGAACCACCGTATATATTTCCGACTCCACTATCACAACGGAAGGTAACGGAAGCGGCGGAATAATGACTACAGGCGGAGGAACCACTTACGCAACCAACCTTACGATCACAACGTCCGGACAATCATCAGCAGCCATCAGAACAGACCGCGGTGGGGGAACGGTAACGGTTGACGGCGGAACCTATACTACGAACGGTCTCGGCTCGCCCGCAGTTTATTCTACAGCGGACATAACCGTTAAAAATGCCAATCTGATATCGAACCTTTCCGAAGGTGTTGTAATTGAGGGCAAAAATACGGTTACGCTTGAAAATGTTAATCTTACCGCAAACAACACCAAGACCAACGGAAATGCCACTCATTATGATACGATCTTCCTGTATCAGTCAATGTCAGGCGACGCCGACAGCGGTACATCCGTATTTACGATGAACGGCGGTACCTTAACAAGCCTGAACGGCGAAGTATTCCATGTTACCAATACGAATGCCGTGATCAACTTAAAATGCGTTGAAATAATAAATAAGGATTCCGATAATACCCTTCTTACAGTCACAAATGACGGCTGGAGCGGTGCTGACAATATCGCAACACTTAATGCAGACTCGCAGAAACTGGCCGGAAGCATCATAGTAAGCAATTCTGCTGTAAAGGATGATAACAATTCGAAGCTCACTCTCAATCTTACCAATAATTCAGTCTTCGAAGGCAGTATAAACACTACCGAATCCGATAAAGGTACTGTTGATGTAAGCATAGATGAAAGCTCTGCATGGAAGCTCACCGCTGATTCATATGTAAGCTCCATATCCGGAACCGGCACCATTGACTATAACGGATATACGCTTTATGTAGGTGATACAGCCTATACAAGCGAAAATCCCCTGAGCGGATTTAAATCAGGTACGGTTACCGCTTCAACATCTTCAGAAATAACATTTAAGAATGTTACCAAGACATTTAAGGCAGCGACGCTTGAAACAACAAAAAAGTCCTACTCCGTGATCAAGGATTCAAACGGTGAAACCGTATCGACAGTAAAATACTATGGCAGCTCGTCCGACTATATTACAGTATCTTCTAAGGGAATGGTCACCGTAAAGAAAGGCACTCCTGCCGGAACATACAAGGTGAGGATAAAAGTCACCGCCTCCGACGGGTCCGTCACTAAAAAGACTATAAAAATAAAAGTCAAATAAAACACCATAAGCAAAAAACATAGATCAAAATAATCCATTATAAGCTGATTTTACACTTTGATAACTCAGATGTCCGGGTGTATAATCAGCTTATACGGATTTTTGTTGTTTATGGTAAACGATTTCAATTCGTTCGCAATGTATGGGAGGGTCCGACTATGAGCAGGATACTTATCGTGGATGACGAAGCCGATATCGTCAGCCTTATTGAAAGATATGCCAAAAGAGAGGGATACGAAGTCGAAACGGCCTCAGACGGCGGCGAGGCGATCGAGGCATGTATTGCCAAAGATTATGACTGTATAATAATGGATGTCATGATGCCCGATGTCGACGGATTCTCAGCCGTCAAGAAAATCCGTTCGCAAAAAGACATCCCTGTTATCATGCTGTCGGCAAAAGGAACGGAATTTGACAAACTGTTCGGATTCGAGGTGGGCGTTGATGATTATGTGACCAAACCATTCTCTCCCAAAGAGCTTATGGCAAGAGTCAATGTCGTGATCAAAAGGCACCCCATCAGTACCGGTCAAAACAAACAGGCAGAAGATTCGGATCGTTTTCTCGAATCCGGTGGTATCAAAGTTGACCTGCTCGGGCACAATGTGTGGGTTGACGATGAGAAGACCGAGCTCACCTCCAAAGAATACTCCATTCTTGTATATCTGATGAAAAACAAAGGCATAGTACTTACCAGAGACCAGATACTGAATGATGTATGGGGATATGACTATTTCGGCGAAGACAGGATCGTTGATTCACAGATGAAGCTGCTGCGCAGTAAGCTCGGTAAATGCAGGGAACGGATACAGACTATCCGGGGAACGGGGTATAAATTTGAAGACTAAAACAAAAAATTTCAAAACAAAGTTATGGATATATTTTGCGCTGTTCACCGCTTTTATCTTTATAGTTCTATGGCTTTTGCAGACAGTATTTCTGCAGGGCTTTTACAACAGGATGCTTATTTCCGATACCAGGGAAGCCGCCGAAGACATAATTACTAACAGTACGAAACCCGACATAGAAAAAAAGATCGATACCATTGCGCGGAAAAACTCCATACTTGTCGTGGTTGCGGATGAAAACGGTGATATAATCTACAGCTCCGATGAATTCAAGAGTAAGCATACCAAGAGCCGTTCCGGGGAGAGTCAGTTTGAAAATGAAATGACGAGCCACCCGCAGGAGCACACGGTATCAGATCAAAAAGATTTATCTTCCGACCAGTCCGAAGATCAAATGGATTCCGCTTCCGATCAGCCCGAAAAGAAACCGTCCAAACCGGATGGAAAAAACTCAGAAAAAACTGATTACAGGTCTTTGCCCGATGATTTCGATGATGTTCTTGAAATGCTTGAAGAAAGCACAGGAGAGTATGTAGAACGAACCAACGACGATTATTATGTATATGGCACATATATAAACTTCCACGGTGAGGAAAGCCAATCTATTCTTTATATAAGTACGCCAATGAACGCTGTAGGAGCTTCTGTAAGCATTCTTCAGAAGATTCTCGCACTGGTAACGGTATTGTCACTGGCTGCAGGTTTTGTTCTATCCTGGTTCCTCGCAAAGAAGTTTTCAAAGCCGGTGGATACCCTCTGCCGAAAAGCTGAAAAGCTCGGTGAAAAGGACTATTCTCCCGAATATGAAAAGGGTTTCTGTTCAGAGCTTGACGCATTGAACGATACTTTGGATCAGACGAACGACAAGCTGAACATTTCAAGGGATTTCCAGATGCAGCTCCTGTCAAATGTCTCTCATGATCTTCGCACGCCTTTGACAATGATAAAAGGATACGCAGAAATGATCCGCGATATTTCATGGGAAGACAGTGAAGCGATGAAGGATGACATACAAGTAGTGATCAAGGAAGCTGACCGCCTGAACGCGCTTGTAAATGAGATCCTTGAGTATTCCGAGCTTCAGTCCGATACTCTGCACAGGGATTTCGAAGATTTTAATTTAAGTGAACTTGTAAAAAGTACCGCAGACAGATTTGAAAAGCTGTCAAGCCCGGATAAAGTAATCATAGAAAAAGATATTGAACCAGGGATTATTACCACCGGAGATCAGAACCTTATCGAACGGGCTCTTTACAACCTTATGGATAATGCAGTAAGGCATACAGGCGATGGGAAAAAAATCCGCGTATCCTTGAAAAAAGCTGACGGTAAGGTTATCATAGAAGTCCGTGATTACGGCGCAGGCATTCCTGCCGAAGAGATCGAGCATATATGGGAAAGGTACTATACCTCCAGACAGCGGAAAGGGAAAGGTGTATCCGGCCTTGGTCTTGCAATAGTCAGGCAGATCGTCGGAATGCATGACGGTAAATGTTATGCAAGATCAGGTCAGGGCGAGGGCTGCACGTTTTATATTGAGCTTAAATCGTAACTATCCAGAACCACCCCTCTTCATGAGCAAAAAATGATTTCCTTATAAGTTTTATTATCATTTTTTGCGAATGAACGTGAGGTCTGAATAGTTACCTTAAAATCAAAGTTAAGAAACGGCGGATCAGAGTTTCTAACTCTCTTCCGCCGTTCTCATTTTCCGACTGGTCTTCCGGATATCCGTTAATCAGGTACCTTCAGTAGTATCAGGTGTTACAACATCTACTGTACTGTCAGATTTTTTTGTTTTATGTTTTCTCTCCTTTTTCTCAGTTACCGTACTGTCTTCAGCTGTTTCGGTTTTCTTTTCTTTCTTTGTTTTCTTCTCGATCACCGTGCCGTCCTCGGCTGTTTCGGCTTTCTTTTCTTTCTTTGTTTTCTTCTCGATCACCGTACCATCTTCCGCAGTTTCGGTTTTCTTATCTTTCTTTTCCTTCTTCTCGATCACATTACCGTTTTCGTCAGTTTCGGTGATCTTTGAACCCTTATGTTTTCTGTGTTTTTTCTTTTTTGTTACAGTTTCACCGGTTTCTTCATTCTCTGTAATAACCTGAGTCTCAACCGTCTCTTCCGCCTCCTGAGCCAGTACAGGAATTGTAGTTCCGGCTATTACTGCAGCCGCAAGGGCACATGCGGTTCTGACAAGATGTTTTCTGATCACTTTTTAGCCTCCTTCTTTTGTCGTATTTGCACCGATCTGCTGCAGACAAACGATGCAGTTTGAATGGCCATTCACAGGAATGATCCTGTGCACAGGTAAATGATAACAAAGCTCCTTGAAATAAATATGTAATCTTTATGAAATGTATGTGAAATAACCTCCGGCTCTTCCATAACTCTTATCGTCTGCAACTCTGTCTTCTGCGTCCTTTTCCGCCCCATCCGTTGTTTTCCATATTGCCATTGCCGCCAAAATTACCGTTTCCATCAAATTCGCCCGGACCGCCCATCATAGACTAAGGGATCGAATACACCCTATCCATGAGTAAATGTCCTTTTGCGATCCCGAATTTCTTACCTGCAAGAAGATACTCTTTCAATTTTCTTTGCAGGGTTGTCCTTTCCGGCAGTTCTTCATTTATATCTGAATATCCCGGAAATATCCATCCCATATACCAGGTCTGATCATAATCCACTTGATCGATCTCAAACAGGTGATTAAACCTCAGTATATTGGAATCAGCAGGTAGAAATTCTTCAAGCTCCGGCATTATCATCCAGGTTTCTGTAGTCATTTCAGTATCGACCCAATCAGGTTCATATTTTTTCTCAAATAATAAGAAGTCCATTATTGAATTGCGAAGAGAGCCAATAGACATATCAGCATCCGACGGAATATGTATACCGACTTCCTTTATTTCCTCATTATCGATAAACTCATACTCTAATGCCCCTATCCTGAACTCTTGCAGTGTTATCTCACGTGGCAGCCACCATGCCCAATTATAGCTGTATTTTCCGTATGTATCTCTGGTGGAGGAAACAAACCGTGTTACAAATCCAAATGTGTCGGCGAATATACCCATTGGTATACCACGCCTCACATACTCCGGATGGCTGTATGTACAAACAAGATTCAGCTGTTCCCAAAGTATGTTCATATGATAAGGATCATCATCAAGATATTCCTGAAGCTCTTTTACCCCTTCATCCCAGGTTGGTCTTGAAAACAGTTTGTCACGAACGGCAACGGGAATATCCGCATTACGTACAGTTTCATATTCAGACAACTGATTTATGATACCTTCGGGCAGTCTTATCAATCTGTACAATTCATCAAGCGTCATTATTGTTGTTTTTCTGATTTTCATGATTTTCTTTCTCTTCAAATTTGAATTAACTGCATAAAAACTGAATAATCGCCCGGTTAAATTCTTCCGGATGTTTGTTTGCTATAAAGTGATCTCCATTGATAAAATAGTCGCAATTCTCTCCGTTTCCATGGAGCAGAATATGCGGTTCCCCATTTCCTTTTTCTATGAAATAGTGATTGATGTCC
>JAGCUO010000063.1 GCA_017962825.1 Lachnospiraceae bacterium
CTGGTGTTGGGGCAGGACTTAAGCATCTCGTTCAGGACAGGGGTATTAGCGGTGGTAACCGCATCACCGAGGCCGGTCTTGCTGAAGCCGACACCGTCCATAACTACCAAAACAACCTGTTTTCTGTTTGTCATTTTTTTACCTTCCTTAAATTCATTCTCTGAATTTATACAATTCAACCCAATTAACTATTTTCCCTCATTCAGGGCTATTTTGCAACACGAAAACCGCTTATACCGAGTATTTTTCGGCAAATTCCCCGGCGGGTATGGGCTTGGAATAGTGGTATCCCTGAAGCAGGTCGCAGCCTATATCCTTCATGGCTCTGACCATATGGTCGTCCTCTATGCCCTCCGCCGTTATGCAAAATCCCATATGCTTAAAAGCGGCGATCATATTGGGAAGTATCGCATCAGGATCTTTACAGAAGTCCCATACAATACTCATATCCAGCTTTACGTTGATGAACGGGCACTTTTTGAGTCTCGCCAGATTGGAATAGCCGGTTCCGTAGTCATCAAGGACGAATTTAAACCCTTTTTCGGTCATGGCGCCGATCTGTTTTTGCAGGAATGCATCATCTATCATAGCGCCCTCTGTAATCTCAAGATGCACGCTTCCGGGGTCGATTCCGTATTTTTCCGCTATAGAAGCATACCTTTCAGCCAGATCGGTTCTTATAAACTGGGCCGGTGAGAGGTTAACGTTGATCCACTCTATGCCCATTTTCTCAAGGCCGTTTTCACTGATAAATTTGCACGTCCTGTCGAAAACAATCTCTCCAAGTGCATTGATACGGCCGCCGCTCTCTGCTACGGGAATAAAGAGTCCCGGCGGGATGATCTTACCATCCTGGTCTTTGATCCTGGACAGAGCTTCCGCCCCTGTGATCTTGCCTGTTGCTGCATCTACTATCGGCTGAAGAAAAAGTTCGAATCCGTCCTTTTCAATGGCTGCTTCGATGCACTGTCGGATACTCTTTTCTTTTTCCGTTTTAACCAGCTCATCCTCGCCAAAACAAGTCACCTCGCCGCCTTCCGTGGAACCCACAATCTCAAGAGCTCTCATCATGGTGTTTAGGAATGTTTCGGATGAATGTTTTCCGATCGCCGTATCAAAAGCTGCGTATCCGACGGTCAGGTACAGCTCCGCATTCATTGACTTCCACGGCCTTTCGAATCTCTCCGTAATAGCTTTGCGTTTGGATTCAAAATCGGTCTTGGGAGAAGTAAGGACCGCAAATCGGCCGTTTCTGCAATAGAAGACGATACTTTTTTCAAAAGTTTGTTTCAGATATTTTCCGATCAGTGCAAGGCCCTCTTCCATCTGGACAGAGCCGTATATATCGCGCATTTCCTGATAATTACGGACAACCACACCGTGAGGGACCATGCAGATGTTTTCTTTATTTTCTTCAAGATGCTCTCTCAGCGCAACGACATTAAAAGCAACCGCCCTAAGATCCAGGAAGTATTCGGGATTTATGAACGCCAGGAACACCACAAGGATCGCCATGAATACAAATGTATCCATGATCAGATATTTAGGCATGCATAACCTTATTATCATACCGGCCAGAAGAAGGATATTGTATGAAAACACACCGTACTTTTCGCGTCTTCTGCCCAGGTTGTTTCGGAACATGTATGAACACAGAAATGACATGAGGACATAGAAAAATCCGATAAAATACACCAGATAATACATACTTCCCGAATGATATCCGCCTTCATCGACATAATAAATATAAGTATGGGAGGAAGAATTTCCGAATATCATGGAATGGATTGCCATAACTATTCCCACTACAAGAGGTATCTTTATGAGCAGGCTGTAGAGCCATTTTTTTCCGAGGGATATCCTGAGAACACTTACGGAAAAGAGATAGAATACATAAGACCTGAGAAAGAAAGCAATAAAGTACAGCATATTAATGATGTTTAGCCATAAAAGCGGGTACTCGGCAAACTCGTTACATGCTTTTGTGGCCAATACATCTATGATAATAGTAAGGGTTTCCGCAATGACGATCTGCAGAAACACCCTGTTTCTTCTGATGGGAAGTCTCGGACGCGAAAAATAGAATAAAAGAATGATACCCAGTATCATCAAAATCGGAACTTCAAAGCTATAACTCCACATGGGTTGCCTCCCCCCGGACAAACTCACAGTTATCATAATGCTTAGTTCTCGACCCCTCTAAGATGGGGTAAGTATAATTATACCACTCGTTATAATGAAATAAAAAGCATTTTCTTTACTGTAATACGGGAAAGAGACCCTTAAATCGGGTCAGTGAACCTCTTCCAGATAGTGAATCGCCTCTATCTTACCGAGTTCTTCGATGATAAGAGCATGATTTATCCTCTTTTGAAGGTCAATCTCGACCAGAACGGATATATCATTATCGTTAAGGGCCAGCTTTTTTTGCTTATTAATTGAAGATATCCTGAAGTCATTTTTCTTGACATATTCGTACAGGGTATCTATACCCGACTCTTTGCTGATCTCCAGATACAGATGTATGAAGGAGGTATATGCATCCGCTTTTCTACCTATACCTGACAAAACAGTCATTATGAGGAAAACAAAAAGAAGGGCAATGAGACCCGCAGCTATATAGCCCGAGCCGAATGCTATTCCGAGGCAGGCAGTAGTCCAGAGGCTGGCCGCGGTAGTAAGACCTTTTACATAATTTCTACCGGTAATTATGATCGTACCCACACCGAGGAAGCCCACTCCGCTTATTACCTGTGCTCCGAGTCTTGCCACATCGCCGGAAGGGTATGAATCCATCAGGAATTCATTTGTCACCATAACAAGAGACGCACCCAGGCATACAAGCGAGAAGGTTTTAACTCCCGCACTCTTTCCGTGAACCCTGCGTTCAAGTCCTATTACCGCACCGGCAAAGGTGGAAAGCATTAATCTCACGATCACGGATACTATGTTAAATTCCTCGATATAAGCAATAATCCTCATATTCATGCCTCCTTATGTGGTAAAGGGAGCTGCGTTTTCTATATTATACGACAAAACTCACTCAAACCGTTAGTCCGCAGAATAAAGCATTTCTTCGCAAGTTCTTAAAGAAAGAATAAAGAACCCTTTAAACACACTTTAACCGTTTCTGTTATAAGATTCCTACGATGAAATAATCACAGCGAAAAATAAACCGTAAACGAAACGGAGGCTTAATGAAATGAGTTTACTTGAAGTCAAAAATCTGAAAAAAGTATATAAAACCCGCTTCGGCGGACAGGAGGTAGAAGCCCTTAAGGATGTTAACTTCACCGTAGAAAGCGGTGAATACGTCGCCATCATGGGTGAATCGGGTTCCGGTAAGACAACTCTTCTGAACATTCTTGCTGCGCTCGATAAAGCAACGGCAGGTAAAGTAATACTTCAGAACATGGATCTGTCCGGCATTTCCGATAAAGCTGTCGCAACCTTCAGGCGCGACAATCTTGGATTTGTATTTCAGGAGTTCAACCTTCTGGACACCTTCACACTCGAGGATAATATCTACCTTCCTCTTGTGCTTGCGGGAAACAGCTACAAAACCATGAAAGGAAAGCTTGATCCGATCGCAGATAAACTTGGCATCACAAGCCTTCTTAAGAAATATCCTTATGAAGTATCCGGCGGTCAGAAGCAAAGGGCCGCTGTTGCAAGAGCGCTTATAACGGATCCCAAGATAATCCTTGCGGATGAACCTACAGGTGCACTGGATTCCAAATCATCCGATGAACTTCTGAAACTTTTCGGAGAAGTAAACGAAATGGGTCAGACGATCCTTATGGTCACTCACTCGGCCAAAGCCGCAAGCTGTGCGGGACGTGTTCTTTTTATCAAGGATGGGGAAGTATATCACCAGATCTACCGCGGTGATACTACCAATGAGCTCTTCTATCAGAAGATAACAGAGACCCTCACAGTCCTGACACGAGGAGGGAATATTGCATGAGAACCTTATTTTATCCCAGGCTTGCATGGGACGGCATAAGGAAAAACAAGCGGATGGTATTTCCTTATGTGCTGACGTGCATATGCATGATCTCCATGTTCTACACAGTTGCATATTTAGCTTCGCCGCATACAACTGAGCTCCTCCCCCGAGGCAGAGGTACGACAGAAACATTCATGGCACTCGGATGTTTTGTGATGGCAATCTTCTCACTGATATTCCTGTTCTACACCAACTCATTTCTCATCAGAAGAAGAGCTGCAGAGTTCGGACTTTACAATGTTCTCGGCATGGGGAAAAGAAATCTTGCAAAGATCATAACCCATGAAAGCATGATAACATCCGGATTCTCTATTTTCTTCGGAATTGCTATAGGAATCGTGTTCTCAAAGATTTCGGAAATCGGACTTATAAGTATGCTGGGCGGTACCATAACATACACTGTCAGAGTCGACTTATTTTCCATGGTTTCTACAGTGATCGTCTTCACCGGAATCTTCGGGATCATCTGGATCTCGTCAGTGATCCGCGTAGGAAGAAGCACCGCAGTTTCTCTGATGAAGAGTGATAAAGCAGGTGAAAAGCCGCCAAAAGCCAACTGGTTTTTGGGACTTTTTGGAGCTGTCATTTTGGGAGGTGCATATTATATTGCGTGCACTTTGAAAAATCCGATTTCAGCTATTATGTGGTTTTTCGTTGCCGTTGTAATGGTAATAGTTGCAACCTATCTCCTGCTTATCGCAGGCAGCGTTGTTCTGTGCAGGATACTTCAGAAAAACAAAAGCTATTACTATAAAGCGAATCACTTCGTATCCGTTTCTTCCATGGTTTATCGCATGAAGCGTAACGGTGCGGGACTTGCTTCGATCGCGATCATTTCAACAATGGTACTTGTAATTCTCTCCTCCACCACATGTCTGTGGTTCGGAACTCAAAGGATGATCACAAGCCTTTATCCGGGGGATGTGAATTTTATGATCAATTTCCGTGACAGTGATCAGCTTGCTGATGAAAATATTAATTTCATCAAAGAATATATAGACGAAATAAACCGGGAAGAAAACGTTGACGCATCCGTAGCTCTGGATATCCGTTATTTAAATATGTTCGGTAACGCTGACGGTGACACAATTGATTTTGAAATGAGCAGTATGGATGAATATTCATCTGACATCATAAGGAGTGTTTGCGTAGTATCTCTCGATAATTATAACGAACAGACAGGCAGTTCCTTAAGCCTGTCAGATGACGAAGCGATCATCTTCGCATCAGACTGTAATTTCAACTATGATACCATCACTCTTAAATGCGGTGATGTTTCAGATTCCTTTAGAATAGTAAAGCCGGATACAAAAACATTCACCGGGGCTGATTTTATGAAAGATATCGTACCCCTGATCATTCTGGTCGTACCTGACTTTACCGGAGTTGCAGGTGATTTTGCCGAATGTGTGGATGCGGATGATTACTCCATTATGGATATGCGATGGGTATACAGTGTCGATATCGCAACTGACGGGATCGTAAGCTCGGAATACGGATATGCCGTCACAGAGAAACTGCGCGATGCTCTTGAAGATAATTTCTCTTGGATGTACTTCCTGGACAGAGAAGAGGGTGAAAGTGAATATCTGTCACTGAACGGAAGTTTTCTTTTCCTCGGGATCATGCTGAGTATCATATTTGCTCTCGCAGCGGTACTGATCATTTATTACAAACAGATATCCGAAGGTTACGAAGACTGTAAACGGTTTGGCGTAATGAGAAAAGTCGGAATGACAGGTAAAGATATTAAAAGAAGTATCAACTCCCAGCTTCTGGTGGTATTCTTCATTCCGCTCGTTTTCGCGGGAGTGCATCTTATATTTGCTTTCCCGATCATTTCCAAGCTGCTTGTATTATTCGGCTTATATGATGCAACACCTTTTATGATCACTACGATCGTAAGCTTCGCGCTGTTTGCATTATTCTACACCGCAGTTTACAAGGTAACATCAAATGTGTATTACAACATCGTAAGTGATGCAAAGTAACAAAAAAATCCCGGGAACGTTTTTTGTTCCCGGGATTTTTGCTATTCATTTCTTACCGCAGTCCTGCTTAAGATTATCAGCATTAGGATAAGCACCAGAGGGAATATAAGTCCCACTCCCATTCCAATCCTGATATCATCTCCGGCATACTGCGTGATCCTTCCTACGATCGCAGGTCCGATACTTCCTCCGAGATCACCGGCCATTGCAAGGAGTGCAAACATAGCCGTACCTCCGGCAGGAAATTTCTTAGAAGAAATACTTATTGTTCCGGGCCACATGATTCCTACGGAAAAGCCGCATAAAATACAGCCGGCAAGGCCGATGACAGGATTGTCGGAAATCGATGCCATCAGATAACAGACAACGCACAGTGCTCCGGATCCGAGCATAAACTTCATCAGATCAAGTTTCTCACCATACTTTCCGAATATGATACGGCTTATTCCCATAGTCACCGCAAACATACACGGTCCTGTCAGATCACCAAGTGCTTTGGAAAGTCCCAATGCAGCTTCCGCATAAGCAGATGCCCACTGAGCCATGGCAAGTTCCGAAGCTCCCGCACATATCATCAGGCATATGGAAACCCAGAAAAGCGGTCTCTTTCCAAGCTGTCTGATTCCCATTCCCTTACCTTCTTCAACGATTGGAACAATGGGGCATGTGGCAAAATTCAGAATATTTGCGGCAGGTATCACTGACCACAGGACGGCGACCCATCTCCAGCTGTCCATTCCAAACAGCTTGAAAAACAGAGTTGATAATACTATTGTCCCCACAGAACCCCAGCAGTAAAACGAATGCAGAAGGCTCATGGTGGCTTCTTTATTTTCAAAAGGACATGCTTCTATGATCGGGCTTACCAGCACTTCAATGAGTCCGCATCCCACGGCATATACAGTCACGCTGATAAGTATACCTGAAAATGCATTGGGAATTATGTCGGGCAAAAACGCAAGTCCGACAAGGCCCGCAGCAGAGCAGGCTTCAGACACGATTATCGATATCCTGTATCCGATCCTGTCTACAAACTTGGCACAGAACAGATCCACTAGAAGCTGTGTGAAGAAAAACACCGTTGATATCAGCGCGATGTTACCCAGTGAGATCCCGTAGTCTTTATGAAATTTCAGGAACAGAAGCGGGGCGAAATTCGCAGCTATGGCCTGGGTAATAAAGCCAAGGTAGCAAGCAAGTTTTGTTTTCTTATAATCCGGCATAGATCCTATTATCTCTTTTCCAATAAACTGACCGCTTTTCCAAGGATACAAATTACTAATTCATCCGTAATGATCACTTTATAATGCAACTTGAAGATTACAGTCCATCCAAAGCCTTGTCAGCGCAAAAAGCATCAAAGGTTTATCGTTTCATGCTTTTTGATGCTTATTACATTGTTTTTTTCCATCATGGGCATCGAAAGAAGCAAATATACGGATTTTTGATGCTCAGTGGTCATTTCACCCGATGTGAAGTCACGAGAAGCGAAGTCACCCGAGGAATTGTCACCCGATGCGATGGGCTTCGTCTTTTGCATATCACAGGATTATCTTAATCATGCGATTCCTGCATATTCATATCCGGCTTCTGCAACTGCTTCCTTGATGAGAGCCTCATCAACATCCTTTGAAGTGGTGATGGTTACCATGTTTTCCTCATGGGATGCAATAGCGGATTCAATTCCGTCGATTGCTTCAAGAGCCTTCTTAACATGAGCTTCGCAGTGTGCACACATCATACCGTTTACTTTGATCTTCATTTCTCTGTTCTCCTTTTCCTGTGTATCTTCACTATTATACGCTTCTTCAGTTTGTATGATCTTATGATCGACCGGATTCTTAACGGATTTATCTTTGCTTCCGTTATGTACCTTCAGGCCGTTAAGTCTCAGAGCGTTTGATACTACGCAGAAACTTGAAAGTCCCATGGCCGCTGCTCCAAACATAGGACTGAGCGTCCATCCGAATGCTGCCACATAACAGCCTGCTGCAAGAGGAATACCGATGACATTATAGAAAAATGCCCAAAAAAGATTCTCATGGATATTCTTAAGGGTTGCTCTTGAGATCCTGATAGCGGCTGCCACATCGCGGATACTGTTTTTCATCAGAACAACATCTGCAGCATCTATGGCAATATCTGTTCCCGCTCCGATTGCTATGCCCACGTCCGCTCTTGTAAGAGCCGGTGCATCATTTATTCCGTCGCCGACCATAGCTACCTTGCCATGTTCCATAAGAGTTCTGATGACTGCTTCTTTTCCGTCGGGAAGAACTCCGGCCACAACTTCATCAACTCCGGCCTTTTTCGCTATTTCACCTGCAGTGATCTCATTATCACCGGTCAGCATCACCGTATGGATGCCCATTTTCTTAAGCTCTGTGACAGCCTGTGGCGTATCGTCTTTAATAGTGTCTGCAACTCCGATGATTCCCAGAAGCTTTTTGCCTTTGGTGAAAAGAACGGGAGTCTTACCCTGTGCGGACAATTCATCAATACGACCGAGACTGCCTATAGCATTATCGCCTAAGATACCTGTAATGAATTTTACATTACCTCCTGCGATGGGACTTCCGTTAAGATCAGCCTTTAATCCGTTTCCTGATAAGGCTTCAAATCCGGTTGTCTCCTGAAGTTCGATATTATGCTCTTTGGCATGATCGATGATCGCTTTGGAAATGGGATGTTCGCTCTTGGATTCGAGTGCATAAGCTGCCGTAAGAAGTTCATTTTCATCCATGCCCTCGGCAGGTATGACATCAGTAACACGCATGATGCCGGTGGTTATTGTTCCCGTCTTATCAAGCGCAACTATCTGAACTTTCCCCATAAGTTCCTGCACAGCCGCAGTCTTAAACAGGATTCCGCTCTTTGCACCCATACCGTTTCCGACCATTATGGCAACGGGAGTTGCAAGACCCAAAGCGCAGGGACAACTTATAACAAGCACGGACACTGCTCTTGCCATGGCATAGCCGAAGGTCTGTCCTACCAAAAGCCACACGATAAATGTGACAAATGCGATACCGATGACTACAGGTACAAACACGCCGGATACTTTATCTGCGATTTTCGCAATGGGAGCCTTGGTTGCAGCAGCATCACTGACCATGCGTATGATCCCGGCAAGAGTGGTATCCTCACCTACTCTTGAAGCTTCGCAGACCATATATCCTGAAGTATTTATAGTGGCCGCAAAAACTTTATCTCCGGTCTGTTTTTCCACAGGAACGCTTTCGCCCGTGAGTGCGGACTCATTAACGGCACTTTCGCCTTCCTTTACCATACCGTCTACGGGTATGCTGTCGCCGGGTCTTACCACAAATCTGTCTCCGACTTTTACTTCATCTATGGAGACAGTTCTCTCCGTGTCACCGTCCAGAATAACAGCAGTCTTGGGAGCAAGCCTCATGAGAGCTTTAAGGGCATCGGTGGTCTTACCTTTTGATCTTGCCTCAAGAGTTTTTCCGACTGTGATAAGTGTCAGGATCGTTGCGGCAGATTCAAAATAGAACTGATTCATGTAGTACATGACCTGCTCAGCGTCTTCCGAAACCACTGCTCCGGTCATGGCAAAAAGAGCATATACGCTGTATGCATAGGATGCGGTTGCTCCGAGAGCTACCAAAGTATCCATGTTGGGAGCTCTGTGTATAAGGCCTTTGAATCCGCTGATAAAAAAATTCTGATTTATCACCATGATAAATCCGGCTAAGATCAGCTGATATAATCCCATTGCCACGTGATTGCCGTCCAAAAATGGCGGAAGGGGCCAATCCCAGAGCATATGCCCCATTGAGACATACATGAGAGGTATCAATATAATTATTGATGCGATCAGTCGCTTTTTAAGAAGCGGTGTTTCCGTATCCTTCAGGGGATCTTCGGATGCACCCTGACCGGAGCCTGCTTTATTTGCTTTTTTAAGGCTTGCGCCGTATCCGGCATTTTCCACAGCCTTGATTATTTCTTCAGGAGATGCGCTTCCTTCAACGCCCATAGAGTTCGTAAGAAGGCTGACTGCGCAGCTTTCTACACCGGCAACAGCGCTAACCGCCTTCTCAACTCTGGCCTGACATGCGGCGCAGCTCATTCCCGTTACATTATATTGTTCCATTATTCACCTACTTCATGAGCTTTTGTAATGTGACCACAAGCTCATCTATTATCTCATCATTTCCTTCGCGGATATTATCGGCCACACAGCTTCTCATATGATTAGCCAGAAGGACTTTGTTAAAGCTGTTAAGGGCACTTGTAATTGCGGATACCTGAATCAGGATGTCCGTGCAGTATGCATCTTCTTCAAGCATTCCCTCCACGCCCCTGACCTGGCCTTCTATCCTTTTCAGCCTGTTCATAAGGTCTTTCTTTTCCTTATCGTCTCTGTCTTTATGTTTTCCGGAGCAGTGCGGGCAACGGCCTTTCTTTTCTACCATATTTCCTCCACAAAAATACCCCGATGGGGTATTTGATCTTTTGCCTCAATATATACCCCCTCGGGGTATCTGTCAATCATTATTTATTTTGATCATGACCGTTATCAGCAGGCAATGTTACTATAAATCTGCTTCCCACGCCGGGCTTGCTCTCACAGCTGATATTTCCACCGTGGGCCTGCACGATAGCCTTTGAAATGGAAAGTCCTATTCCGGCTCCTCCGGTCTTTCTGGTTCTGGATTTATCGGTACGGTAAAAGCGCTCAAACACACGCGTGCAGTCCTCTTCGTAAATACCGATACCCGTATCTTCCACGATCAGCACTGCTGTATTATTTTCCGTACCTACAGAAACTTTTATGCTGCCGTTTTCATCGGTATATTTGATGGCATTTGATACAAGATTTGCCACAACCTGACCCATCCTGCCTCTGTCCGCATACACATGAACTTCTCCGCCGTCAATACCGGATATGATCTTCTTTTCTTCAAGTTTCGAGTTGAAACTTTGAAGGATCGATTCTGAAAGCGAATATAGATCCACATCCTCCTTTTTAAGGACGATGCCATCAGACTCCGCATTTTCAAGACGTTCCAGATCATTAATGATTCCCGACAGACGCTGAAGTTCGTCATAGCAGCTCCTAAGCCGCTCCGGCGTAGGCTCCATAACTTCATCCATCATCATCTCCACATATGATGAAATGTTTGTGACAGGTGTCCTGAGTTCATGCGCAATGTCAGCCGTCAGTTGTTTTCGCAGATACTCCTGCTCTTTAAGCGTTCCTGCCATGGAATTAATTGAATCTGCCAGTTCATAGGTTTCCTGCTCTTTCAGATCCATATCTACTTTTACGCTATAATCACCTTCGGAGATCTTCCTGGTAGCAGTTATGACTCCCGAGATGGGATCTGTGATCCTCTTGGCTACAAGGATGCCCAGAAAGGCTGCAATTGCGATTGAGACAGCTCCCACTGCACCAAGTATCATGTTGAGCGCCTTAAGAAACTGAAACTCGTTTTCGTTCATATAGTATGGAGTGTAGTAGCTTATTTCGAGCACGCCGTTCCTGCGACCGTCTTTGACAATATCATAAGAATAGGTAACAAACTCCCCGTTCAGCTCCGGCATTTTCTCCTGCATCCTTAACGCTATATCGTTCATGATCTCGTGGCACTGTTCCATGTCATGGTTTTCCGCATCCCACAGCAGATTCATATCATTATCGTAAAGACGTATTATGAACCCTTCTTTGAGGGCATACATTCCCATTCCATGTACATAGTCCAGGTTAAAGCCGCCAAGCTCTTCATCATAGTTACTTCCTATGTACTCTGCCAGTTCGCCGGCCTCCTGCTTTCTGGTCTGTTTTACGTATTCCTCAAACTGTCTGTTTATAAATATTCCGGAAAAGATGCTAACCAGTACTACAGTCAGCGCAACCATCAGTGCAAAGATCAGTGACAATGTTGTTTTCAGGCGCATTTTTCTCATGTAAGCTTATCACCTCCGAACTTATATCCTAGTCCGTGAACTGTTTTGATATACACAGGATTTTTCGGGTCATCCTCGATCTTTTTTCTAAGGTTCTTAATATGTGTATCGATCACTCTGTCAAGGCTGTCCGAATCATATCCGAATACCGTCTCCATCAGTTCGTCCCTTGTATATACCTTACCCGGATATTCTGACATGGAAGAGAGTATCTTCCATTCGCTTTTGGTAAGATTTAAAGGGATGTTATCTTTACTGACTTCGCACTGTATGAAATCAATTGAAAGCCCGCCATCATATGCCTGTGCGCCATCGGATGGCCTGCGTTCACCGGACACACGTCTCATCACGGCTTCCATTCGTGCATACAGTTCTTTTACCGAAAAAGGCTTGGTCACATAATCATCCGCACCGATCTGAAGTCCGTTCAAGATACTGGATTCCTGTGTTTTTGCAGTGAGCATTATGATAGGCACACGGGATACGGCACGTATACTGCGGCATATCTCTTCACCTGATATTCCCGGAAGCATAAGGTCTAGTATGATAAAATCTATATTCTCTTTTTCAAATATCAAAAGCGCTTCTTTCCCATTGTCTGCCTGGCGGGTTACGCATCCCATCTGAGTCAGATATACCGACACCGCATCTCTTATCATCTTCTCATCATCAACAATGAGTACGCTAAAGCCTGCATTCATCATAGGTTTCTCCGTATATAAATATAGTTTTTCTTATATTCAGTAGAAATCAAACCGCAGATTTATGTCAAATGATTTTTTCTTTCTTTTTCGAAAATATTGTCTAAACTTTTATTCCTCCTCCGATGCTTATTCCGTGACCGTTATGCTTCCGTATATCATTCCCATCCAGCAGCTGTAGCCGTAAGTCCCCGGCTCTTCAGGCGTAAATTCGATGATATTTTCCCCCGGCTGAAAAGCATACCGTATTTCATATTCGGGTATTATCATCACTCCGTTGCAACCGTTTATGTTTTCCGCAGGAGCATCTATTGTCCAGCGCACGGGCACTCCTGCCTGAACCGTGATTTCAGGATATCTTCCCCTTATGAGGTCACTCCTTATTTCCTGAACACTTTCAGAGACCTGCGGAGCTTCTTCAAGAAGCTCATTTTCCACGTAAGCTATGCCGGGATCCGGATCAGGGCTTTCAGGTGATGGTGACGGGATTATACCTCCGAGAGCACCACCCTGGGTGGCTATCGCAAGTCCGAGCACCACGACCAGAACCGCACCTGCCTTCATTACCTGCGAGGAAAATTTCTTACCAAGAAGTGTGACCGCAGATCCCAGTCCCAGCATAAGAGGGATTGTTCCCAGACCGAACATCAGCATGGAAAGGCCACCCGAAAAAGGATTTCCCGATGCAATGGCCACAACCCACATAGCCTGCAAAGGACCGCAGGGCATAACTCCGTTTAAAAGTCCGATGATAAAAGGAGTTTTTGCTTTTTGTCCAAATTTGCCGATGTATTTCAGAACTGCCGTCGGAGTATGCACGGAAAGCCTGCGAAGCTTAGGAAAGATTCCCAGCATGTTAATTCCCATTACTACCATGACCAGGCCGATCAGTATTTTAAGCGTAGCCTGTAACGTTATGGGAACGCCTATACCGGAATCTCCCAGGATACTGCCCGCAAGTCCGAGTACCATTCCTATTACCGTGTAGGAACATACCCTTCCCAGGTTATAAAGAAGCGTCGGCAAAAGAGTCCCGGATTTTCCCTGTGCAGGAAGACTCTGTGACAGATTGATTCCTCCGCACATGGCAATGCAGTGTACGGATGTGACAAGACCGATCACGAACAGCATTCCGTATCCCATGCCGGTGTCGGCAAGCTTACTGGGAACCAGTTTGTTAAGCAGCCCGAATCTCTGAAGCAGATAATAAAGAATTGCAATGATTGCCAGCGTGACGAACGCACTGACCATATCCCGGGATCTCTTTTTACCGGATGAGAGTACCTGATAATCCAGGTCTTCTATCACTCTTTCGAGTTTTCCTATATCCGTCACTTTTTCATCGTACTCAATATCAGCGGTGCCTTCGCTGTAACTTACCGATACACTTACTACTCCCTTTGTTTTTCTAAGTGCCTTTTGAATCTTGTTCTGACAGCTGATACAGGTCATTCCGCCTATATCAAAGTGCGTTTTTTTACTCATTGCCCATACCTTTTTCTTAGTTTTATGCATAAAAAAGAACTGCAGCCGGGCTTCCCCTTTGCTACAGTTCGTAAGGTAACACGCAATTATGTGGATTTTATGTAGTAATGTGCAGTTTTACTTTCTCTTATTCAATAAACTGATCGCTTTTTCCATAGATACACATTCCGCAAATCTTCCGGGCCACATCATCCTGTTATAGTATTTATATGTGGTCTCCGCATCCATGTAATCATTGTCGAAGGTAGAATTGGTCCCCTCCGGAACGATCACTTTATAACCTTTCTCAAAAGCAGATTTGACGGTTGCATCTATACAGAAATTAGTCTGAAGTCCTATCACCATCAATTCTTTTTCGCCCACCTGTTTCAGATAATCGGAAAACCCGGAATTTCCGAAGCAGCTGTTTATGGTTTTAACAAATACCTTCTCATCTCCCCGGGGAGAAACCTGATCGGCTATTTCAAAGTCCTTATCTCCAATGGAGAATCCTGATCCGGGACCGTCATCATGCTGAACGTAAATCACCTCTACCTTATTTTTACGGGCCGTCTCTATAAGACAGGAAGTATTTTCTATAAAAGAATCATAGGCGTAGAGTCTGCTATCCGTAATTCCCTTTTGTATGTCCACTACAAGTAAGATCATTTCTAAACTCCATCCAATACAACAAACATTGTTTTATCATATCAACAAATTGCTTATTTACTGTAACAAGGCTGAATTCTAACATGAAGATCAAAGTACGTCAAAGGCCCGGTCAGCGCAAAAAGCATCAAAATATTAACATCCTGAGTATTTCGATGCTTATTTCTGCTTTTTTTCACGTCGAAAGCATCAAAATCCAGAGTTTACAAGTTTTTCGATGCTTTCAAACCTGCTTTTATGGCCTTTCGGGCATCGAAAAAAACATATTAAGTCAAATTCGATGCCCAAGGGCTTATTTATTGATAATTCATGGTTGGTAATCAGCAACCACGTATCTGTGGAAATCACAGATTATCATAATAATATATCGCTTTCTCATACAGTTCCCGGCACTGCTTTTCATCTCCCCAGGATAGAGGATCATCTGCGTAACAAAATATATTAAAAGGTTCTTTTTCGGATAATCCCCCCGGTAAATACTGCCATAATCGATACATTCGTTTTCCAAACTCCGCAAGATCATTTTCAGCTATATATATGTCTTTGATCTTACTCATCAGTTTCATGCTAAACCGGTCCATATCTAAATTACCCTCATCAAATAAACAACACAAATGAAGCATAGCATCCTTATAGCTTCTCCCTTCTAAGTCCAGCAAAACTTCATCCTGAGGATTTTCAAGAAATAACTTATCTAGTTTTTCCTTGTATTCATCTATCTTTTCATATCCAATGCTGCACAAAACAGCATATACGATTAACTCTTCCATTCTCCGGCCTTTCAAGATAATATCTGTCTTTTGATCGACAACAGAAAAAATATATCCTTATCGTATCACTGAAATAAAACAACATAAACGAATTTTTCCCATAAAAAACCTTGCAGCGTTTGCTGCAAGGTTTTTGATATTATCTCTTTGAGAACTTTTTCAATGTCCTAAGTGCTGTATTTGTGGCATTTCTAGGACGAGTTGCCGTTTACCTGCTGCGGACGGCAGAAAGTTCAGGGCTACTGTATGCTGCTGGTGGCAACTTTAATAACCGCGATCAAAAATAATACTCTGATTTTACTTTCTACTCATTAAATCTTTGTCTGTCTTTTGTAAGATTATCTTCGAATATAAACGACGAAACACCTTTTTGATGAAATTGTAAAATTAACTCTTTTTGCATAGAATCGGTATATTTATTCAGTCTGCAAAAACAACTTGTATTTCATTTCAGCCAGTTTCCAATCTGTAAGTGCATCTATATCCTGCACTTCCATTTCACTGATGATAAGAGGTTTTGCTTTGTCTACTACGGATCCAGTTTTCATGAAATTATCCACCCAGAAAAAATAGAACTGACCGCAATCATGATAGATTGGCTGCAAATCCTGTGACCTCTTCATATAATCATCCGGACTTGTAGGTTGCAAATAGCCTCCAGCCTCTGATAACCCTCTCTGCGGTGGGAAAGAAAACCGTACCACAGGAAATACAGCGTTACATTCTCCAGCTAAAATGATCTCATACCATCTTTATCACTGCTGTTTCCGCATATGTAATCGGGTCAGAATGCATAAAGAACAGCGTACCTCTTCTTGGAGCGTACAATGTTTCCATTACTGAACCGTCATAGGGATTTATGATGTCAGCAAGAGGTGTACCCTCATCTACATTGTCGCCCACTTTCACAAGCGGCTCAAATATGCCTGATTTGGCAGTTCTGACACTAATCAGCTCCTTATCACTTATAACTATTGACGGGTGATCACCATTTTCCTGGTATTTTACAAATCCAACGCTTTTGCAGAATCTAAGAATAGACAGCACTGCCTGACCGGCACTCTTTTTATCAATCCTACTTGTTGTAGATGTATAGAGGCTGTAAGCTTTTGTGTTCCACACCTGCCAGTTATAGTTCAGCGTTGCCGTATCATACGGTCTGACAGTTCTTTTTACAACGTAAGGCATTCCAAACTTCATTGCCGTTATAACATCAGAATATCCTTCATCCATTAGTCTCACATGTGGTATAAACTCACCCGGCATGTAAAATGATGTAAACTGAATCCCATACTCGTAATCTTTTATCTGAGAAAAAATGCCGTCGGCAATTCTCTGGGTAGTCTCCCCTAGGTCATACCCTGGGAACATTCTGTTTATGTCAGTATTATCAATAGTCCAGAATCGCTTCTGCGTATTAATCGAATATGGGTTACAGCAGGGTATAATCAGAATTTTGACATCCGGACGGATTCGTCTTTCTTCCTCAAGCTGCCTGAATTTTTTAACAAGCTGGGAACAACAGTATAACTGCTGAACTTCATTTCCCCGCATGCTTCCGACAATGCAGAGAGACTTTTTGCCCTTTCCAAATTCAAAACCTGTTATTCTGAAACTGTCTCTGTACAGCCCTTTGATCTCATAAATAATCTTCTTTTTCATAC
>JAGCUO010000064.1 GCA_017962825.1 Lachnospiraceae bacterium
GTCCCCACTGTCACCATTAGCCGATTATGAGATACCCCAAGTTTTTAAAAGAAAATGATTGTATAGGTTTTCCCGCACCTTCCTTCGGCTGCAATACTGAGCCGTATTTTTCACGTTTTGATGCGGCTATGGAGTATTTTAAAGGTCAGGGGTTCAGGATCAATCCCGGCCCGAATTCAAAGGCAGGCGATGGTATAGGTATCAGTAATACACCTGAAAAATGTGCTGAAGAACTAAATGATATGTACCTGGATAATGCAAATGATGCTCTTATTACCTGCGGAGGAGGAGAGCTTATGTGCGAGATCCTGGAACATGTGGATTTTGAGAGTATCAGAAAATCTGATCCTAAATGGATAATGGGATATTCTGATATCACAAATATCGTTCATCCTCTTCTTACTCTTTGTGATATCGCATCGGTTTACGGTCCCTGCGCCAATAATTTCGGATTAAGGACCCTTCATGAAAGCGCTGTTTCTTCCATGGATATTTTGTGTGGAAAGTGTGATTCGGTACATTCATATGACTTCCATGAAAAATATCCTTATGATGAGGAACCACTTCCGGAAGGGGCTGAAGAAGATCCTTTGGAACCGCTTAATGCTACCGAGAAATCATTAAAGGCTGTTTATGATTCAAAGAATTTTTTCATGCCCGATGAGTTTAACGGAAACCTTGAATTCTCAGGGAGACTTATAGGCGGATGCATTGATTGTCTTGAAGTTTTGCTTGGTACTCCTTTTGAAGATACAAAAGGATTTCTCGAAAGGTATTCTAAAGACGGAGTTATCTGGTGTCTTGAATCCTGTGATCTTAATGTCTTTTCTTTCAGAAGGACTATGTGGAAGATGGAACAGGCGGGATGGTTTAAGAAGGGTATCGTAAAAGGATTTTTGATAGGAAGACCTCGTGACGGACGAGAGATGATCGGCTTGAATCATTTTGGGGCAGTTATGCCTTATATAGAGAAACTCGGTGTTCCTGCGATTATTGATTGTGATTTTGGTCATGTTGCTCCCTCAATGCCTCTGGTAATGGGAAGCATCGGGCATGTAAATGTTCAGGGAAATGATCTGAAGATTAAAATGGAATTTGCTTAAATGCGGTTAATATGTTATATTAATCGCTGTCGGTCGGCATGTCGGAATTGGTAGACGAAGCAGACTCAAAATCTGCCGCGGGCGACTGTGTGTGGGTTCGAGTCCCACTGCCGGCAGGTGGAAAAAACAGGAGAGGGCATAAATGCCCACTCCTGTTTTTTAGTGCCTGCGGCACTATCCCGAACCCATGGGTTCGTATCTCGGGGCACTTGGGAGTGCCCCTCGGTCCGCGCTGGCGACCGGGCTATAAAATTGTTTGTTTCTGAGGAGATTATAGCCCCTCAAAATGCAGAAACTGGTCTTTAGCGGACTAAGGGCTATAAAAGCCTTAATTTCTGTGGAAATTATAGCCCACCAACCTTCAGGAGCTGGTTTTTGATCCAGACAGGGCTATAAAAATATAAGTTTCTGAGGAAATTATAGCCCGCCTACCCTAAGAAGCTAGTTTTGGATACAGAAAGGGCTATAAAAGTCTAAATTTCTGAGGGAGTTATAGCCCACGGTTCCTTAGGCCTCACTACGCCGCCACGGGCGGAGTAGTATATACAAGTCCAAAAATTGAATTCAAATTGACATAATTTGGGTGGCATCCCCAGGCGGGGGCAGGATATACTATGAAAGCATTTACAGGCTATATTTTTCGGTGCTCTTGTAGTATTATAAATACTGTATGCGAGTATCTATAAGGAGTGCCTTTGAACTGTAAGGAATTTGAAAGCCATATACCTGACTTCATAGATAAAAAGCTTGATTTCAAAACTATGGAGGAGTTCCGTGAGCATTACGAATCCTGCAGTGAATGCCGCGAGGAACTCAGTATTCAGTTTCTTGTATCTGTCGGAGTTCAGCATCTTGACAGTGATGATGACAATTTCGACTTAAGTTCCGAGCTCAAGAAGCGTCTTGCCAGCAATGATAAGAAGCTTGAAAGGCACAAAATTTACAAAGAATCGCAGAGATATGCCATTACACTGGGATGTATCCTTTTGGGATTACTACTCATATGGCATCTCGGATAAGAGGAAATAGTGGCAGATAAGCTTGTTCTGATAGACGGACACAGCATAATAAACAGGGCATTTTACGGCGTTCCGGATCTTACCAACGCCGCAGGTGTTCATACAGGTGCCGTATACGGCTTTTTAAGCATTTTCTTTAAACTTCTTGATGAAGAAAAGCCTGATTATGTGGTTGTGGCTTTTGATGAGCATGCACCCACTTTCAGACATAAGATATTTGCCGAGTACAAGGGAACCAGAAAGCCCATGCCTGAGGAACTTAAAAGTCAGGTACCTCTTCTAAGAAGACTTCTGGATGCAATGGGTGTTGCAACACTTTCAATTCCCGGACTAGAAGCAGATGATATCATGGGCACCCTTGCCAAGAAATCTCAGGCAGAGGGTATGAATGTAAGTCTTGTATCCGGAGACAGGGATCTTTTACAGATCGCGGATGAAAATATCCTGATCAGGATTCCCAAGACCAAATCCGGCAAGACCACAGTTGAAGACTATACTCCCGCAAGAGTTGAAGAAGAATTCGGAGTTGATCCTCAGAAATTCATTCAGCTCAAAGCACTTATGGGAGATTCATCCGATAATATTCCGGGAGTCCCCAAAGTAGGCCCTAAAACCGCTGCTGACCTTATGCAGACTTACGGTTCCATTGACGGTATCTACGAACATCTTGATGAAATAAAAGGTAATTCCGTAAGAGAATCCTTAAGAGAACACAGAGATCTTGCGGATCTTTCGCTCGTTCTTGCAACCATCGAGATAAATGCCGATATCACGCTGGATAGAGACAAGGCTAAAAGAGGAGATTACTATACTCCCGAAGCTTACGAGATCATCAAAGAGCTTGGCCTTAAATCTCTTTATTCAAGATTTGATGATGCCGCCAAAGCTTCGGCCTCTGCTCCCGCATCAGAGATCAGCCGTCCTGAGGTTACGGTACTTGATAATGCTCTAGATTTTGCAAAGGTCATTTATGATGCAGATGTAGATAAATGCGGCCTTCAGTTTGTCATCGACGAAGGTAATACTTTATCCGGTGCATTTGCCACCGCAGAGAATATATATTACTACGCGGGAACCGATATCGAATGTGATGCACTTAAGAGCTCCATACATGTTCTTAGTTCCAAGAATACGGTTCTTTGTTTTACGGATATCAAGTCCCAGTACAGCGTTACGGGATACATCGATCCCGAGAAGCTGTTTGATGCCGGGCTTGCCAATTACGTACTCGATCCGCTTTCCGCAGATCATGACATAGAAAATATCGCCAATGCTTATCTTGGTTTTACACCGCTTTCGTTAAAAGAAAGATTTGGCAAGATGAGTTTTAAAGAGAGCTTTTTTACCGCTCCCGATATTTTAAAAGAGTACACATGTGACGGTGCATTCATATCCATGGCTTCTCATTCGAAGATCACGGAGGAACTTGACGCAACCGGTCAGATGAATGTTTACCGGAAAATAGAACTCCCTCTTTCCTACATTCTCTTTGACATGGAGAATCTGGGAATTCTTGTTAAAGCAGGTGAGCTTGAAGAATATTCCGAAAGACTTTCCGGAAGGATCGATGAACTTGAAAAGAAGATCCATGAAGAATCCGGAGAACCTGATTTCAATATCAACTCACCTAAGCAGCTGGGTGTGATCCTGTTTGAAAAGATGGGATTATCCGGCGGTAAGAAAACAAAGACAGGTTATTCCACATCTGCGGATGTACTTGAAAAACTGGCTCCTGAAGTTCCTTTTGTAAGAGACATATTGGAATACAGAGGACTTACAAAGCTCAGATCCACATATGCCGAAGGTCTTAAAGGATTCATAGGTCCAGACGGCAGGATCAGATGCAAGTTCAATCAGATGGTTACGGCAACGGGCCGCATTTCATCTTCGGATCCGAACCTGCAAAACATTCCGGTCAGAACTGAGCTGGGAAGGGAACTTAGAAAAGTATTTGTTCCCAAGGATGGTTTTCTTTTTACGGATGCGGATTATTCGCAGATAGAGTTAAGGGTACTTGCTTCGCTCTCAAAAGATGAAGCACTTATAGAAAGCTACAGATCCGGTGAGGATATTCATAAGATAACCGCATCGAAGGTTTTCGGGGTTCCGCTTGATGAAGTTACGGACACTCTGAGGCGAAACGCCAAAGCGGTAAACTTCGGTATCGTATACGGTATATCTTCCTTCGGACTTGGTGAAAATATAGGTATCAGTCGAAAAGAAGCGGGAGAGTACATTAAAAAGTATTTTGAGACTTTCCCCGGACTTAAGAAATACCTTGACGGACTGGTTGAATCTGCTAAAGAAAAGGGATATTCCGAGACCTATTTCGGAAGGCGAAGACCTATCCCCGAACTTAAGAATTCGAATTTTATGACCAGATCCTTCGGCGAAAGAGTTGCCATGAATGCACCGATACAGGGCACTGCTGCCGATATTATAAAGCTTGCCATGATCTCTGTCTGGAAGACGCTCAGGGACAGGGGGCTTGAATCAAGGCTGATATTACAGGTGCACGACGAATTACTGATCGAAGGACCGGAGCAGGAAGCTTCGGAAGTAAACAATATTTTATCCGAATGCATGGAGAAAGCAGCGGATCTTGCGGTTAAGCTGGAGATTTCAGTGGACACCGGAAGAAGCTGGTACGAGGCACACTAATGAAGATTATAGGTATTACGGGCGGAATCGGCGGAGGAAAGACAAGCATTCTCAATTTTATTTCTTCGCATTATATTGCCGAGATTTATTATGCCGATGAAATAGCCAAAGAGCTTGAGCAACCCGGAACCATGACCTATGACAGACTCGTTGCTCTGTTTGGAAAAGAAATACTTACAGGCGGTGAAGGCTCGGAGATCGACAGGGGTAAATTTGCTCAGGTCATCTATTCTAATCCCGATTACCTTGAGAAGGTAGAAGAGATCGTCCATCCTTCGGTTCAGGAATATCTCGTTGAAAAGATGAGAGGTGCGGCCAAGATGCATGAGACCGAACTCTTTTTCATAGAGGCTGCCCTTCTTATAGAAAAAGGATACAGCGATATCGTAGATGAGATGTGGTACATCTATTCGGATGATGAGACCAGGATTAAGCGTCTCATGGAATCCAGAGGTTATAGCCGTAAGAAGGCTCAGTCCATTATGGATAATCAGCTTTCCGATGCGGATTTCAGAAAACATTCTGACGTGATAATCGATAACAGCGGAGATCTTGATGCTGCATTTGCGCAGGTTAGAGCCCGTCTGGAGGGATTTACATGGGTGGAGTAAAAAGCCAGGGAAGTCTGGTTTTCGGACTTGATATCGGTACGCGAAGTATTGTTGGAACCGTCGGATACAAAGCGGATGACGGATTCCATGTCCTTGCTCAGGAGATCAAAGAGCATGAATCAAGAGCCATGCTCGACGGACAGATACATGATATCGGCAAGGTTGGAAATACAATACTCGAGGTAAAAAAGAACCTTGAATCAAGACTCGGCAAAGAGCTCTGCGAAGTATGTATCGCAGCCGCAGGCCGAGTTCTTCGTACGGTTACGGTTAATGTAGTCGAAGATTTCGAATCCGAAAAAGAGATCACCGATGAGGACATTTACAATCTGTCCATGTCGGGAATCGAACAGGCTTATACGGAATTTCAGGCTCAGAATGATACTGACATGAAATTCTATTGTGTTGGTTATACTCCTGTCAGATATTATTTAAACGGTTACCAGATAGGTAATCTTGAAGGACATAAAGCAAAAAAAATCTCTGCGGATCTTATTGCCACATTTCTTCCCGATGATGTTGTAGACGGTCTGTACAAGGCTGTCGAGCACGCGGGTCTTCATGTTGCAAACCTTACTCTCGAGCCTATTGCGGCAATCCAGGTTGCAATCCCTGATAAATTCAGACTTTTGAATCTTGCTCTTGTCGATGTGGGAGCAGGTACTTCCGATATTTCGATCACCAAGGACGGAAGCATCATTGCTTACGGTATGATCCCCGTTGCAGGTGATTCACTTACCGATGTCATCGTTCAGAAATGCCTTGTGGATTTTGACATGGCTGAGCATATTAAAAGAAGTCTCGGAACAGGTGAGCCGGAGATTGAGTTTACCGATATCATGGGGCTTCCTCAGAAGATCAAGGCGGCCGAGATCACGGAAGCCATTGCTCCTTATATCGATGACATGACTGCTAAGGTTTCCGATGAGATAAAGAGATTAAACGGTGACAAACCTGTCAGCGCCGTGTTCGTAGTAGGTGGTGGCGGAATGGTTCCCGGATATACCGAAAAGCTTTCCGAGAGTCTCGGAATATTAAAAGAGCGTGTTGCCATAAGAGGCGAGGATGTTATGAAAGAGATCATCTTCGAAGACAAGAACGCTCACAAGGATTCCCTCATGGTAACCCCCATAGGAATCTGCTTAAGTTTTTATGCGCAGAGCAATAATTTCATCTTCGTTACATTTAACGGAGAAAGATTAAAACTATATGATAACGGACATCTTTCCGTTTCGGATGCGGCTCTTCAGGTAGCTTTCCCCAATGAGGATCTTTTCCCGAAGCGTGGAAAGGCCATTACCTTCAGCATTGGAGGCAAATCAAGGATCGTCAGAGGAACCGAGGGTGAATCATCACAGATACTTATCAATGATGAACCTGCCGATCTCTATACCCAGATCCACAGCGGAGACATTATCGAGGTTAAAGCCTCAACTCCCGGAAGTGATGCGGCATTTAAACTTGGAGAGCTTCCCGAGCTCAGAACTCCCATTAAGATCAACGTTAACGGAAAGATATTTGAGTTCCCTAAGAAAGCTCTTGTTAACGGAGAACTTCAGGAAACCTTTTATGAGATCAAAGACGGCGATGATATCAAGGTCAACAATTTCTATACCGTTGAACAGATAACGGAATTTCTTGATACGCCTGCTGCCGGTGACATCAAAGTAAACCAGACACCCGCAGTTCTTAAGACCAAGGTTTATGAAGACTTTACTCTGGATTATACTATCGGAGGTCATTCTCATAAGACTTCTAAGAATGAGAAGTCTGCCGATAAGAAAACAGAAAAAAATCAGAAGACTCACGAATCTGCGGAAGCTCCTGCAGAGAATACTGTTGAAGCTGTTGAGCCCGATCATGCAGTTGATTCGGAACAGGTTCAGAATTCAGGCGGGGTTTCTTTTGCGGATCTTCCCGATGACGACGGAACCGCAGCTGAGATGAAAGAGAAAATGGCAGAGATGGTCGGCTCCGAAGAAGATAAGTCTGAGGAAGCAAATACTGCAGGTCCTGATTTGACCACCACCGTAAATGTTAATGCCAACGGACGTATGCTTACCCTCACGGGAAAAGAAAGCTATGTTTACGTTGACGTATTTGATAAATTGAATTTTGACTTGAAGGCAGGAAACGGCCGTAAGATCATCACCAGACTAAACGGCAAGAATGCCCAGTATCTCGAGCCTATCAAAGACGGAGATGTTATCGAAGTCAGATGGGAGGAGAAATAAATGAGGATGTGTCCTCTGGCCAGCGGTTCGTCGGGGAACTGCATTTACATCGGTTCGTCCGATACACATTTGCTGGTTGATATAGGAGTAAGCGGTAAGAAAGCGGAAGCGGGACTGAATTCGATCGGTCTTACCGGCAAAGATATAAACGGAATACTTATAACCCATGAGCATTCCGATCATATTCAGGGACTCGGTGTTTTCTCCAGGAAATACGGGATTCCCATGTATGCAACCTGGGCTACGATTGAAGCTATCGGAACCATCAAGTCCCTTGGGAATATCGATACTTCACTTTTTAAGATAGTAAGACCCGATGAAGTATTTCAGGTGGGAGATATAACCGTAAATCCCATGCATATATCTCATGATGCTGCAGATCCGGTTGCTTACCGTTTTTCAAACGGCGGTAAGAACATGGCCGTCTGCACGGACCTTGGTTGTTACACGGACTATACTATCGATTGTCTTACTGGGATGGATGCCATGCTTCTGGAAGCCAATCATGATATAAGAATGCTGGAGCAGGGCCCTTATCCGTATCCTTTAAAAAGAAGAATCCTTGGAGAACTCGGACATTTGTCCAATGAAGCTTCTGGGAGACTGCTTGCTTCAGTTTTGAATGACACCATCAGGAAGATCTTTCTCGGTCATCTTTCTCTCGAGAACAATTATCCCGATCTTGCATTTGAATCCGTCAGAATGGAAATCACAATGGGAGACAATCCCTACAGAGCTTCGGATTTTGACATCAGCGTAGCTAAACGAGATGTACCTTCAGAGTGCATTGAAGTATAAAGGAGTTATCATTATGGAAAAAGTAATCATCACTGTAGTAGGCAAGGACACTGTAGGAATCATCGCAAAGACCTGCACTTTCCTTTCAAACGAGAACGTTAATATCCTCGATATTTCACAGACCATCGTTTCCGGGTATTTCAATATGATGATGGTTGTTGATATCTCCGGAGCTTCCGATTCTTTCGAAAAGATTTCCGGCGGCCTTGAAGAGCTTGGAAACAGCATCGGTGTTTCCATTAAGTGTCAGAAGGAAGAGATCTTTGACATGATGCACCGCATATAATACAGGTTCATAACTGAACTTGCGAATAATGCTTGCATTAATGAGCATAGTGAAGTTTATGAACTGCCCGCGTGCATGATAAGATTTTTTTCGCAGAAAAAAACAAAAGATTACGAGTGGCCGGGTGAAATTCCTCCGAAATAACGCTGTATTGTGTGATTTTCGGAGAAGCGGAGTGATCCGTATTATTTATATAGAGGATAAGAATATGATAAACAGATTGGAAGTTTCCGAAACGAATGACATGATCGAGAAGGAAAATCTTGATGTCCGTACCATTACAATGGGCATCAGCCTTCTTGACTGTATCGATTCGGATATAGATAAAACATGTGATAAGGTTTATGACAAGATCACTAAAAGTGCAAAAGATCTTGTTAAGACAGGTGAGGAAATATCCGGTGAATTCGGGATCCCCATCGTTAATAAGAGAATATCAGTAACTCCCATTTCTCTTATCGGTGCTTCGAGCGTAAAATCCGAAGCTGATTTCGTAAAGCTTGCCAAGACTCTTGATAAAGCAGCCAAGGAAGTCGGAGTTAATTTCCTCGGAGGTTATTCCGCTCTTGTAAGCAAGGGAAGTACTAAAGCTGATGAGCTTCTCATGAAGTCCATTCCCGAAGCTCTTGCTTCAACCGATTTTGTATGTTCGTCAATCAATCTCGGTTCTACCAGGACAGGTATCAATATGAACGCCGTACGTCTTATGGGTGAGACCATTCATAAGACCGCAGAGCTTACTGCAGACCGTGATTCACTGGGATGTGCAAAGCTTGTTGTTTTCTGTAACGCTCCCGATGATAACCCCTTCATGGCAGGTGCATTCCACGGCGTTACCGAAGCAGACCGTATCATCAATGTAGGTGTCAGCGGCCCCGGCGTTGTAAAGTATGCTCTTGAAAAGGTAAGAGGAGAGTCTTTCGAGGTTCTTTGCGAGACTATTAAAAAGACCGCATTCAAAGTAACCAGAGTCGGTCAGCTTGTCGCTAAAGAAGCATCGAGAAAGCTTGGCGTTCCTTTCGGTATCGTAGATCTTTCACTTGCTCCCACTCCGGCGATAGGAGATTCCGTTGCGGATATCCTTTGTGAGATCGGACTTGAGAAAGCAGGAGCTCCCGGAACTACCGCTGCACTTGCACTTCTTAATGATCAGGTTAAGAAGGGCGGTGTTATGGCTTCTTCTTATGTAGGCGGACTTTCAGGCGCATTCATCCCCGTATCCGAAGATCAGGGAATGATTGATGCAGCTTCATGCGGTGCGCTTACTCTTGAAAAACTCGAAGCCATGACTTGTGTATGTTCGGTAGGACTTGATATGATCGCTGTTCCCGGAGACACAACCCCCGCGACTATTTCCGGTATCATTGCCGATGAGATGGCAATCGGTATGGTAAATGCCAAGACCACCGCTGTACGTCTTATTCCTGTTATCGGAAAGACTGTAGGAGATAAGGTTGAGTTCGGCGGACTTCTCGGATGGGCACCTGGTATGCCTGTTAACAAGTATTCCTGCGAGGCCTTCATTAACAGAGAAGGAAGAATCCCCGCACCTATTCACTCATTCAAGAATTAAATATATAGATGACAGTGGGGACGTACCCCTTTGTCAGGAGGAACTTCCTGACAAAGGGGTACGTCCCCACTGTCATCACCACTATACAACAACTATCGGTCTGGATAGATCCGGTTTTACCACGGTACCGGATTTCATGGTCTGGACCGCAAAATAAAGATCTTCAATTCTTGATTCATTTCTGAATGTTTTCATCGGTTCCGAATAGAGACTGTTTGCCGCATCATTGTAGCCGCACAGTACAGGAACCGATGCTTTTGTTTTAATCTCTGAAAGAAGCTCCTCCGATTCTTTTCTGAATCCCAGAACTCTTATGTAGGGAATAGTTCCGGAATAATCAGAATCCGTTATAGAGTCCCCCTTCATATCAAGAAGGATATGGAAGAGCGCTCTGCTTATTCTTGTATAAGTCATATTCTTGGTCTTTAGCAGACTGCTGAACTGAGTAAAGGACGTAAACTTTTCAAGATTATTGCATATCCTGTCGGATAATTCTTCCGACACGTCAAGATACTTTGAAAAGCCCTGTTCTCTTTCAGACAGAAGTTTGTAAATAAGCATTCCGGAAAAGTCATTTTCATCCACGGTCATTTTTTTCTTAACCGCATCTTTTAGGCATTTTAATGATTCCTTGGGCATATATGCTTTGAGATTGTCTATCTCGGATCCGTAACCGACGGCTTCCCTGATACCTTTTGCAGAGATACCGGGCTGACCGGGGGCGTAAGGGTCGCTATATCCTGCACCGATTCTCTTCATGGTAAATGGTTTGATGGAAGAATTGGTGGAGGTCAGACATTTCAAATATTCAATTGCCAATATATTGTTGGGAGAAGATACAAGTTCCGACAGATCCGTCATCTCAGGATAGTAATCGATAAGTGCTTTTGCTCTTGCCGCGGGAAAAGCATTACCTGCCTTCAGGTATTTCTGAAGAAGCTTTTTGTATTTATCAGGTTCTTCCGCAAGAAGGGTCGCAATCTTATTTAAGTTATCGAGAGTTCCCGCTTCACTTCCAAAGGAAAGATAATCGATGAGTCCGGTATTTTCAAAAAGCGAGATAGCTCCTTTTGCATAGAATTCCGCTGATGAAAGTGAGTATACGGGAGGTATCTGTATTACAAGATCCGCACCTTCCGCCAGTGCGCTGCGGGCCCTTGAATATTTATCGATGATAGCGGGTGCACCTCTTTGTACGAAGTTGCCGCTCATGGCTACTACAATGTAATCTGCACCCGTCAGTTTCTTTGTTTCTTCTACGTGATAATTATGACCGTTGTGAAACGGATTATATTCCGCAATGATGCCCGCTGTTTTCATTAAATTCTCCCGATGGATCTTTTTGATTCTCTTATCAAAAAAAGTCTGCTAAAAAATTAACAAATTTAGCGTGGATTGTATGTGAAATAATACAAGAAAATGATGGACGATTTCTTGTCCGCGATATCTTAATACAGTATAATATATCTGCTTGTCTATGGCAAAAAAATCATACATTCTGCGCATGGCGCATCTAAAATAAGGAGTTCTTTATGGCATATATTGATCAGATCAAAGAAAGAGCAAAGATCGACAGAAAAACGATCGTACTTCCCGAAAGCAATGACAAGAGAACACTTCTTGCAGCTGCCGAAATTATCAAAGAAGGCATCGCAAACATCATCATGGTCGGTAACGAAGAAAAGATCCGTGACGGTGCAGGCTGGCTTGAGGTCGATCTCGACGAAGTAACTGTTATCGATCCCGATACCACACCTAAGATGGAAGAGTACATTAATCTTCTTTATGAGACCCGTAAGTCAAAGGGTATGACTCTTGAGAAAGCTTCCGAGATACTTCACAAAGATTATCTTACCTTCGGAATCATGATGGTTAAAAACAATGATGCCGACGGTATGGTTGCAGGTGCATGCCACTCGACCGCAGATACATTAAGACCCGCACTTCAGATCCTTAAGACTGCACCCGGAGTTAAACTCGTATCCGCATTTTTCATCGTTGATACCGTATTTAAGGATATGGGTGAGAACGGTGCGTTTGTATTTGCCGACTGCGGACTTAATCAGGATCCCGGTCCCGAGGATCTTGCTGCGATCGCTGATTCTTCCGCAAAGAGCTTTAAACAGCTTGTAGGTCCCAAGCCTGTTATCGCAATGCTCAGCCACTCCACCAAGGGTTCTGCTAAGCATGCGCTTGTAGATAAAGTAGTAGAAGCAACCAAGATTGCCAGGGAGCAGTATCCTCATCTTGTAATTGACGGAGAACTTCAGACAGATGCCGCACTTGTTCCTCATGTTGCGAAGAACAAAGCTCCCGGATCACCCGTTGCAGGTAAGGCGAACGTTCTTATCTTCCCCAATCTTGATGCGGGTAATATCGGATATAAGCTTGTTCAGCGTCTCGGCGGAGCAGAGGCTTACGGCCCCATGCTTCAGGGTATTGCAAAGCCCGTTAACGATCTTTCCCGCGGATGCTCCTGGGAAGACATCGTAGGTGTAGTTGCACTCACCGCTGTTCAGGCACAGATTTCTCAGTAAACATATATAGAAATTAATAATATAAAATCCAATATACATTACTCATCCCATCGGGGAATTGTTATAGGAGATAATCATAAACATGAAAATTTTAGTTATTAACTGTGGATCATCATCACTTAAGTATCAGCTCATTGATTCTGAGACGGAAGAGTGGCTTGCTAAAGGTCTCTGCGAGAGAATCGGCATTGACGGACGTATTGTTTATACTCCCGCCGGCGGCGAAAAAGAGATGAAGGAATCTCCCATGCCCGATCATACCAATGCCATCAAGCTTGTTCTCGAATATCTTACCAATGATAAGACCGGTGTTCTTAAGAGTCTTGATGAGATCGGTGCGGTAGGACACAGAATTGTTCACGGCGGCGAGAAGTTTGCTTCATCAGTTGTTATCAATGATGAAGTTATCAAAGCTATCGAAGAGTGTAACGATCTTGCTCCTCTCCACAATCCCGCTAACCTTATCGGTATCGATGCTTGCAGAAAACTTATGCCAACTACTCCCATGGTAGCTGTATTTGATACCGCATTCCATCAGACCATGCCCGAGAAGGCATATCTTTACGGCCTTCCCAGTTCATATTATGAGAAGTATAAGATCCGCCGCTACGGTTTCCACGGAACCTCTCATTCTTTTGTATCGAAGAGATGTGCAGATGTTCTCGGTCAGAAATATGAAGACCTTAAGATCATTGTATGTCACCTCGGAAACGGTGCATCCGTATCTGCCGTTAAGAACGGAAAGTGCGTAGATACTTCCATGGGACTTACTCCTCTTGAGGGACTTATCATGGGAACCAGATCCGGTGACCTTGATCCTGCGATCCTTGAGTTTATTGCGAAAAAAGAAAACCTCGACATCACCGGAGTTATGAATATCCTTAACAAGAAATCCGGTGTATACGGAATGAGCGGTGATCTTTCTTCCGATTTCAGAGATCTTGAGGATGCTTATAATTCAGGAAACAAGCTTGCAATTCAGGCACTTGAGGCATTCTGCTACAGAACAGCAAAGTATGTAGGCGCATATGCTGCAGCAATGAACGGTGTTGATGCAATCTGCTTTACCGCAGGTATCGGTGAAAATGACGGACTTGTAAGAAGCAAGGTTTGCGAGTATCTCGGATATCTCGGAATAACTGTCGATGAAGAGAAGAACAAGATCAGAGGAGAGGAAGTTATCTTCAGCACTCCCGATTCCAAGGTGAAGACTCTCATCATCCCCACCAACGAAGAGCTAGCTATCGCAAGAGAGACCGTGGCACTTGTTAAGTAAAAAAATTCTTGACATCATCGCTTTATTGTAATAAAGTGAATAAAAATTCATAGCAAACCGTTGAAGCGGAAATAAAGGCATGATAAGAACCTACAGAGAGACCGGGTGCTGAGAAAGGTCGGTAAACTGCTTGTCAAATGGGCCGCTAAGGGCGCAGGGAAAGGGCATTTGCCTTAGTAATATGCGACGGGAACTCCCGTAACAGAGAAGGGGTATGATGGTACCCGTAAAGAGGAAGTTAATAACTTCGAAGCAAGGTGGCACAGCGTTATATAACGCCCTTGTCTGACATTGGTCAGGCAAGGGCTTTTTTATTTTTCCGGAAAGGAGGAAGAAATATGAAACTGTACAGACGATGGCGACCCTACAGACGATGGCACAGCCAAAATTATAGACATACAGATAAATTTCTTTTTCCTGAAGGAGCAATATTATGATTATCAATGAAGCTATCAAGAAACTTTCAAATAAAGAAGATATCGGATATGAAATGTCCAGAGATGTCATGTTCGAGATCATGAAGGGTGAAGCAAGCGATGTTCAGAAGAGTGCTTACCTGGTATCCCTTTCCATGAAGGGCGAGACCATCGATGAGATCACAGGCTCTGCTGAGGCTATGAGAGCAATGGCAACCAGACTTAATACCGGTTGCGATACCCTTGAGATCGTAGGAACAGGCGGGGACAGATCCTTCTCTTACAATATTTCTTCAACATCTGCTTTCGTCATTGCGGCAGGTGGTGTTAAGATAACAAAGCACGGAAACAGATCCGCATCCTCCAAATCCGGAGCTGCGGATGTACTCGAAGCACTCGGAGTTAACATTTCAATCGAGCCTGAGAAGAACGAAGAGGTATTTAAGGATACCGGATATTGTTTTCTTTTCGCACAGAAATATCACAGTGCTATGAAGTATGTAGGCCCCATTAGGAAAGAGCTTGGTATCAGAACTGTATTTAATATTTTGGGACCTCTTACAAATCCCGCATATTCATCCAAGTTTATTCTCGGAGTTTATGATGAAACTCTTCTCGATCCAATTGCACAGGTTCTTATCAAACTTGGTGCAAAGCGCGGTATGGTAGTTTACGGCATGGAGAAGCTTGATGAGATCTCATCAGTGGGACCCACCAAAGTTGTTGAGTTTGATGAAGAAGGAAATATCAGGAGATATACCGTAACTCCCGAGCAGTTCGGCCTTCAGAAGAGTAATCCCGGAGATCTGACCGGAGGAACTCCCGAGGAAAATGCCGAGATAACAAGACGAATCCTTAAGGGCGAAGAAAGAGGACCCAAGAGAGACTGTGTACTTTTGAATGCCGGTGCGGGACTTTATATCGGAGGAGCCGCTTCGTCTATGGAAGAAGGTATTAAGCTTGCCGCAGAACTCATCGACAGCGGAAAAGCTTATGCAAAACTGGAGGAAGTAATAAAGGATACAAATGCAGCCTAGAGCAGAAGCAAACATTTTAAATCAAATAGCGGAAAAGACAATAGAAAGAGTTGCCTCATATAAGGAACAGATAAGCGCATCCGAAATGATGGCAAGAGCCAGGGCATTAAACCCGGATACCGGTTTTCCTTTTGAAAATGCCCTTCGGAAGGAGAAAATGTCGTTTATTTGCGAGATAAAGAAGGCTTCCCCTTCAAAAGGAATCATCGCAGCCGATTTTCCCTTCCTGTCCATCGCAAAACAATACGAAAGCGCCGGAGCCGATGCAATTTCCGTTTTGACAGAGCCACACTGGTTTTTAGGAAACGATTCGTATTTGACCCAGGTAAAACAAAACGTTACAATCCCGGTTTTAAGGAAAGATTTTACCGTGGATGAGTACATGATCTATCAGGCCAAGGTCCTCGGAGCAGACGCGATTTTACTGATAGTTTCGCTTCTTTCCGATGACCAGCTTGCCGAATATCTGGACATAGCCGATGAACTCGGTCTCACCGCTCTTACGGAGTGTCATGAGGAAACTGAGATCGAAAAAGCCATCGGTTTGGGTGCAAGACTTATCGGTGTAAATAATAGAAATTTAAGAAATTTTTCCGTAGACCCCTTGAATGCTTTGTCGCTCCGTGATAAAGTGCCCCTCGGACTACTTTTCGTATCAGAGAGCGGCATCTCGGAGAGAGATCAGGTAAAAGCTCTTGAGGATGCAGGGGTAAACGCAGTACTTGTTGGTGAGACTCTGATGCGAAGCGACAATAAAAAGTTGTGTTTGAGACATTTAAGAGGCTTAGACTAATGAAGATCAAGATCTGCGGGCTTAGGACTCCCGGCGATGCCAATGCGGTAAATGAAGCAATGCCTGACTTTGTCGGTTTTATTTTGACCGACGGTTACAAGAGAACTGTTGATGAAGAGACAGTTCAGCTCCTTAATAAATTTATCGATCCAATGATCAGACGCGTGGGCGTTTTCGTAAATGACGACGCAAACAGGATCAAGAGACTCGTATATAACGGACTTATCGATATCATTCAGCTTCATGGTGATGAAGATGACGAATATATTAATGAACTTAAGTCCGGCAAAGGAAGCATCATCAAGGTATTTAAGGTAGACGATAAGTTTGACCTTGCAAAGGCTGAAAAGTCACCTGCCGACATGATCATGTTTGACGCGGGCGAAGGCAGCGGAGAGACTTTTGACTGGAGCAGGATCAAGGATTGCAAACGTCCCTTTATCCTTGCAGGCGGACTCGGACCCGGTAATATCAAAGAGGCAGTTGAGGCTCTTAAAGGCAGTCAGCTTTATGCCGTAGACATGAGCTCATCCGTTGACAAGAGCGGACATAAAGATCCGGAGCTTGTTATGGCAGCGGTTCAGGAGGCTCATTCGGCTTAAGTCTTTTCCCGTAAGAGAAAGGAATATTAATGAACAGTAAAGGCAGATTCGGAGAGTTCGGAGGTCAGTATATTTCCGAAACTCTCATGAATGAGCTTATAAAGCTCGAAGAGTGTTATAACGAAGCCAAGAATGATCCGGCTTTTAATGACGAATTACATTTTCTTTTGAATGAATATGCAGGACGCCCTTCGCGTCTGTACTATGCCGCCAAGATGACTGAAGACTTGGGCGGTGCCAGGATATATCTTAAGAGAGAAGATCTCAATCACACAGGTTCCCATAAGCTTAATAACTGCATAGGTCAGGCTCTTCTTGCCAAAAGAATGGGCAAGACCAGACTCATAGCAGAGACAGGCGCAGGCCAGCACGGCGTAGCGACTGCCACAGTTGCCGCGCTCCTTGGTATGGAGTGCGAGATCTTTATGGGCAAAGAAGACACCATCCGTCAGGCTCTTAATGTCTATCGTATGGAACTTCTCGGTGCCAAGGTTAATGCGGTAACCACAGGTACGATGACCCTCAAGGATGCGGTTAATGATGCCATGAAGGAGTGGGCAGGCAGAGTTGATGATACTCACTATTGTCTGGGTTCCGTAATGGGCCCTCACCCTTTCCCTACAATTGTCCGTGATTTCCAGTCAGTTATTTCCAAGGAAGCCCGCGAGCAGATCCTTGAAAAAGAAGGAAAGCTTCCGGCAGCTGTTATAGCTTGTGTCGGCGGCGGCTCAAATGCCATCGGTGCTTTTTATAATTTCATTGAAGATAAAGATGTAGAGCTCATCGGATGCGAAGCGGGCGGAAGAGGTGTTGATACTCCCGAGACTGCTGCAACCATCGCAACCGGAACCATGGGTATTTTCCACGGTATGAAATCTTTGTTTTGTCAGAATGAATACGGTCAGATCGCACCTGTTTATTCCATCTCTGCAGGACTTGATTATCCCGGCATAGGTCCCGAGCATGCTTACCTTCATTCCATCGGAAGAGCAAAGTATGTTCCCATTACGGATGACGAAGCTGTTAACGCTTTTGAATATATGTCACGTATGGAGGGCATTATCCCTGCGATCGAAAGCTCGCATGCCATTGCATATGCTATTAAGATTGCGAAGAATTACAGCAAAGATCAGTCCATTATCATAAATGTTTCAGGACGCGGTGATAAGGACGTAGCCGCAATCGCAAGATACAGGGGGGTTGATCTTCATGAGTGATAAGATTAGAGAATCATTTGAGAAAAATCCCAACAAGAAAGCATTTATCACCTTCATAACAGCAGGTGATCCGGATATCGAATCTACGGAAGAATTTATCCTGAAAATGGCTGATGCCGGTGCGGATATCATCGAGGTTGGTATTCCTTTTTCGGATCCCGTTGCTGAGGGTGCTGTTATACAGAATGCTAACGTGAGAGCTCTTAAGGCAGGTACGACCACGGATAAAGTATTCGAGATGGTAGAAAGAGTTAGAGCAAAGAGTGATGTAACTCTCTGTTTTATGACTTATGCCAATCTCGTATATCATTACGGATATGACAAGTTCTTTGACAGATGCAGCAAGCTGAATGTCAGCGGTGTTATTATCCCCGATATGCCTTATGAAGAAAAAGAAGAGATGGAGAGCATCTCTCTTAAGTATGGAGTGAACTATATCTCCATGGTGGCCCCCACTTCCGAAGACAGAGTCAAGATGATCGCCAAGGAAGCCAAGGGATTCATCTATGTGGTAAGTTCTATGGGTGTTACAGGTGTAAGGGACAATATCAGCACAGACCTTGCTCCCATTGTGGGACATATCAGAGAAGTTACCGATGTTCCATGTGCGATCGGGTTCGGTATCAAAGAGCCTGCTCAGGCTAAGGCTATGGCCGGTGTTTCGGACGGAGCAATTGTAGGTTCCGCAATCGTACGTATGGTAGAAAAGTACGGTAAGGATGCCGGACAGTATATCTATGACTATGTTAAGAGTATGAAGGAAGCCGTACTCGAGGCTTAAGCTATATGACAGTAGTGACAGTGGGGACGCTTCATTTTTGTCACCGGGTGACAAAAATGA
>JAGCUO010000065.1 GCA_017962825.1 Lachnospiraceae bacterium
GTTCTTCCTGACAGAGGGGTACGTCCCCGTTGTCATAACCAGGTGACAAAAACGAAACGTCCCCATTGTCACGTCCCCGTTGTCATATTATCAGATACGGATAAGCTTAAGTTCACCGAAGGATACGCTTCCGTTGATCACACACTGAACCTGATCTTCGGTAACTTCGCAGAACTGAGAGCATCTGTCGTCGCAATCTCCGAAGGATGAGGTTACTTTGTTGTGTACGTTCCAGGTCTTGGGAATGTAGAGATCCATCTCACCGAAAGATGCGCTTACATTGATGGTCACATTACCGGTAGGAACCTGAGCCTGATCGAAGAATACTGAGAGCTGTCCGAACTGTGATGAAAGATCTGCCTGTGCAAGCTGCTGTGAACGGATGTACTTGGTGGATGAACCGAATTTAGTAGAGTGCATGATGTACTGACCGTTCTCATCTTCGGAAGAGTTTTCAGTGAACTTTCCCTTTGACCACTCAGACTGTTTTTTACGCCAGCCGTGCTTCTTGTTGGGGAAGATCATATTGAAAGCTATGGTAAGAAGGATGGCCGCGATGATAACAACCCAGGGGGTAATTGCTTCAATGCCAAGGGGCTTATCGAAGATGATCGCAATGACCGCAAGGGGGATGAAGATCCCGCCGTATTCAAGATCGATAATATTCTGGATGATGGCAACCACCATGATGGCTGCGACTACAAGTCCGACGACGCTGACTTCCGCAAATGCCACGGGAAGATTAAAGAGATTTAATTTCCACATGATAAGGCAGGCAGCAAGTACGATAAGAAGTATTCAGTTTAAAACTGATTTTGTTCTGTTACTCATATCAATTCTCCTCATGGGGCATCAAGATTTCCTTGAGTGCTTTGTAATAGTTTCTTGAACAGTAAACTGTTTTATATGTTCCGTAAAATTCGACCTTGCTGGCGCCGGCCAGATTCTTGGTGATCGAATAAACCTTGTGGGTATTAAGTATGGTGGATTTGGATACCCTCAGGAAGTGGAACGGAAGTCTTTCCTCCAATTCGTAAAGCTTGTACTTCGCTTCGAATTCATCCTCCGCCGTATGAGCTCTTATACGGCCTCCATCCGTTTCGAAAAACAGGATGTTATCGAGAGGAAGGAAATATTCCGAATCTTCCTTGTGGAATACGATCTGCGATGCAACCTGCGCGCTGTCGGATAACATCTTCTGGATCCTAGCCACCTCTGCATTGACCTCAGGGCATCTGATGGTGATCTCGGGATCTTTCAGCCCTTCGTCGATTTCAATTTTTATCTTTAACTTGTTCATGATTGTATTATACATAGCCTGAATAGGAAAAAAAGGGGTTTTGACCAAGAGGTAGAAAAACGCTACTAAGAGGTATATAATTTCGTTGTTATGAGTCTGACAGCGGGGACTTCCCCATTGTCAGAAGGCTTACCTGACGAGGGGTACGTCCCCAATGTCAGTTTTATGAAGGGGATTATATGAGGACCGTTTCAAAGGATGTGAAGGCAGCTGCTTCCGGCAAGGACAGGAGTATGCTTCCTATTTTGTCTGCCGTTTCTTTTGCATTTGTTCTGGCTATTATCGTATCGATATATTCACTGGCAAAACTCGCAAGGGAAAATACCAAAGAGATTGATACCATGCTGACTTATCGAATCTATGATTCGATATCCGGCACACTTAACGAGCCCATTATCGTGGCCCGTACCATGGCGTGTGATGAACTGCTTGCCGACTTTTTAAAGAATGAGCAGGATATGGATGAGGATGATGCGATCGCTGTTATGCAGAGCTATCTGAGCGGCGTAAGGTCCGGACTGAATTATGATTCCGCATTTCTGGTATCCGAGAGAACACATCGTTATTATACTTATGACGGCCTCAACAAGATAGTGGATCCCGCAAACGACGATCATGATATCTGGTATTCGATCTTCGTTGATAAAAACAAACCCTACGACCTTGATGTGGACAGCGATGAAGTAAACAGAGGCGTCTGGACTGTTTTTGTAAATGCAAGGATCGAGGATGAAGAAGGAAATCTTCTCGGTGTCTGCGGCGTCGGTGTTCAGATGACGGATCTTCAGGAGCTCTTTCTCGAGTGTGAAAAAGAATACAATGTCAAGATCAATCTCGTTGATTCAAACGGTCTCGTACAGGTAGATACCGAAGATATAAATATAGAAAATGCATGGCTTGGTACGGATGTCCTGAATGCGGAGGATATCGAAGATTATTCCTATAAGATAACGGGTAACAATGAGTTTGCGGTATCCAAATATGTAGAATACCTTGGCTGGTATCTTGTGGTAAGAAGTGCACCCACATCCATCAGCAAAGAATTCTTTAATATAATCCTTCTGAATGTCGTTCTCTTTTTACTGGTCATGGGAAGCCTTATTCTAATGATAGCTATCATCATGAACCGCTCGAAGAAGGAAAGGGATGACAGGGAAAAGCTTCTTATAGTATCGGAGCGTGCGGTTGCGGCAAGCGAAGCAAAGTCGTCGTTTTTGTCCAGCATGTCACATGAGATCAGAACACCCATCAATGCTGTTCTGGGAATGAACGAGATGATCCTTCGTGAGACTAAGGATGAAAAGATACACGAGTATTCATCCAATATAAAGAGTGCGGGCAAAACACTTCTTACTCTTATAAACAGCATTCTTGATTTTTCAAAGATCGAAGAAGGCAAGATGGAGATCGTTCCCGTCGATTACGAAACCGCCTCTCTTGTAGGAAATATCATCATGTCCGTGGAGGAAAGAGCTGAGGCCAAGGGGCTTAAGTTTATTACGGAGATCGATGATAAACTTCCCGCCCGTCTTAACGGAGACGATGTACGTATTTTGCAGGTTGTGATGAATCTTCTGAGCAATGCGGTCAAATATACGGACGAGGGTCATGTGAAGTTCACCGTAAAAGAGACCGGGCGTGACGGAGATAACGTCGACGTTTATTTCGGCGTAGAGGACACGGGAATAGGTATTAGAAAAGAAGACCTGCCCAGACTGTTTGAGTCATTTGAGCGTCTTGATGAAGTCAAGAATCACGGAATTGAAGGAACGGGACTGGGAATGTCCATCGTCACCAATCTTCTCAAGTTGATGGGAAGTGAGATATGTGTAGAAAGTGAGTACGGAAAAGGATCTTCGTTTTATTTTGTCATAAGACAAAAGATTGTTGATGCTTCTCCCATGGGAGATTACGGAATGGTTATTAAAAATACTGCGCCCGGGGATGCGGGAATATTGCACGCACCGAATGCGGATGTGCTTGTGGTTGATGACAATACAATGAACCTGAAGGTTGCGGAAAGTCTGCTGGGGCTTTTCGGCATAAGGCCTTCCCTTGCCACATCCGGTGAGGATGCGATCAAATGTGTTAAAACAAAGAAGTATCAGCTCATCCTGCTGGATCATATGATGCCTCACATGGACGGAGTTGAGACTCTTGAAAAGATGCGTGCGGATCATTTGCTCTACAGCGAGACCAGGGTCATCGCACTTACCGCAAATGCCATAAACGGAGCCAGAGAAGAGTATCTTGCAAACGGTTTTGACGATTATCTGTCCAAGCCCATAGAGGTGAAGGCGCTGGAAGAGATATTAAAGAAGTGGCTTCCGGATGGAACGGTTTCAAATGACGATGTGATCGAGATTTCCGACGACGGGGAGATCATGGAATTTGCACCGTCCGGGGAATCCGGTGCATCTGAGGTGTCAGACGAATTTGTGGACCTTCTCGGAAAAGCGGGATTTGATACGAAGGCTGCCATGACATACTGTGCGGGTGATGCTTCGTTTTACAGAGAACTTCTGGATGATTATCTGAATTCAAGGGATGAGAAAATAGCGGAACTTGATAAGAGCTTTGAGGCTGAGGACTGGAAGGATTATTGCACAAGGATCCATGCCCTTAAGTCAGTATCACGAACCATCGGTGCCGGAGGAATAGGTGAAAGAGCCTATGACCTTGAGATGGCATCAAAGGAAGGCAATGCCGAGTTTGTAAAGGATAACTATCCCGATTTTAAGAAGGCATATTTTGCAGTTACCGAGCTGATCAGAAAAGTTCTTTATTAAGTGACAATGGGGACGTACCCCTCTGTCAGGAGGTTCTTCCTGACAGAGGGGTACGTCCCCATTGTCACAAAATTTTTTTGAAATTATAAAACCATTTAGTCTTCTGAAAAGTATTATTGTTGAAGACGTCTTTACGGAGAGTAATAAATGGCTATAGATATCATGGAAATATGTACAAAATACGGTGACCGCCTGTATGCCGCGGCCTTTAACATAACAAGGCAGCGACAGGATGCGGAGGATGCCGTACAGGAAGCGCTTTTAAGGCTTTTCAGATCGGATAAGGAATTTGAATCCGAGGAACACATAAAAGCCTGGCTGATAAGGGTTACCATCAATATCGCCAAGAGCACCTGTACATCCTTCTGGCACAGAAACAGGGTTCCTTACGAAGACTATATGGAGGAGATTCCTTTCGAGGATGAATCCGACAGGGATCTGATGGAAGCGGTTCTTTCACTTCCCGACAAATACAGGATCATCGTACATCTGTACTATTACGAAGGGTATAAGACCCGCGAGATAGCAGGTATTTTAAAGCTTTCCGAGAACACGGTTAAAACAAGACTGCTTCAGAGCAGAAAGCTTCTGAAGACTAAATTGGAGGGATGGCAGGATGAAGACATCTAACGAAGAAAGATATAAGAAAAGCTTTGACAATTTACATCTCTCCGGAGATTTCAGCTCCCGTTTAAATGAGAGTCTGGAAAAAGAAAGAGAGGATAAAAAAGTGGTTAAACTTTTCAGCGCCGGCAAGATTGCTGCGGCAATAGCTATATGTACACTGGCATGCGGAACTGCATGTTATGCGGCTGATGTGGGAGGAATCCGTACCAGTTTCAACATCTGGATCAACGGAACAAATCATGAGATAGAGGTTCAGGATGATGGTAACGGAGGCTATTCATATACCGATGAGAACGGTCATGAGTACGGATTCGGCGGAGTATCATACGGCCCCGGAGGTGAGGAAGTTCCCATGAGCGCCGAAGAACTGGTGGAACTTATGAATAATGACGGAACTCTTGAGTTTACCGAAGACGATAAGGTGATTTTCCACTATCGCAACCTGAGTGAGGATGTTACCGATCAGATCAAAGACGGCAAGCTTTATATTCATCTGGAGGATCCTACAAACCCTTACACATATTTCAATTTTTCCGAGATCGTACCCAACGGAAGTTACTCTCTTACGACCGATGATTCCAAAGAAGGGTCTGCGGATTATGTGGAGGTTGATGCCACCAATCTTGCCACCGGCGAGCCGGCACCTGAACGCGGAGATGACGAAGTATACGGAACTTACATACTTTCTGATTAAATGAGTATGACAGTATGGGGACGCTTCA
>JAGCUO010000066.1 GCA_017962825.1 Lachnospiraceae bacterium
AAGGATCTCGGTAGCCTTCTCGATGGTCATGCCCTTAGCCTTACGTGTCTCGTAGAGAAGATTTATATATTCATCCATCTTGGGAGTGGTCTCGGGATCGATGACGGTAACTTCATCAAGATCCACTTCGAGCCATCCGGCACCATCGCGGATCTTCTCCTCATTTCCGACCATGATGATATTTGCGATGCCTTCCTTGATGATCTCGGCAGCTGCAAGAAGGGTTCTCTTGTCATTGCTTTCGGGAAGAACGATGGTTTTCTTGTCGATCTTAGCTCTTTCTTTTATCTTGTCTATATAAGCCATAAAAACTCCTTATAAGAAAAAGTAATGTGCTTAAAAGCATTAAAAACACTGTAAAATTTTGCCTTCGCACGACTTTTATATTATACTGTATTGAGTACTTACATACAAGAAATCGATTTCAATAAATTGTACATTTTTACATACATCGGGCACATTTCTTGTTAAAAAATTAGCATACTTTTATATAAGCATACACAGCTTTCTTTTGAGGGAAAAGAATGATAACTGCGGGTATTATCGCCGAATATAATCCGCTTCACAGCGGACATAAATACCATATCGAAAGCACCAGAAAAGAAACGGGTGCGGACTATGTGATCGTTGCAATGAGCGGAAACTTCGTACAACGCGGAGCTCCTGCCATGATTGATAAATTTTCCAGGGCAAGAAGCGCACTTACGGCAGGTGCCGATCTTGTCGTTCAGATACCTCCTTTCTACTCTCTTTCATCAGCTGAGTTTTTTGCCAAAGGCGGAGTTTCAACACTCGTAAATACAGGGGTATGCGAATACCTTTCTTTCGGTTCCGAATCGGGAAACATCGACGATCTTAAAAAGGTTGCGAAGGTTCTTGCGGATGAACCGGCAAAGTTCAAGACAAATCTAAAGAAATATCTCAAGAACGGCGATCCGTTTCCCGCCGCAAGAATGAAAGCTCTCATTGATAACTGCCCGGATATGGCAAATCTTCATGAGCTTCTCACTTCTCCCAACAATATCCTTGCGATCGAATACATAAAGTATCTGATCAAAACAGGTGCCCATATGAAGCCCGTAACTTTCAAAAGAGTCGGTGCGGGATATAACGATCCTTACTCTCCGGGTCAGCCGGGAATCAGTTCAAAGGCAATAAGGGAAGCGGTATCATACGGTGCAGACATAAACACACTCAAGGATTATATGACGGAAGAATCCTTCAAGTCACTTAAGGATTCCGTCAAAAAAAACCTCACGGTCACTGAGGATGATTTTTCACAGATGCTCATATATAAACTTCTCTGTGAAAGACAAACAGGATATGCCAGGTATGCTGATGTTTCCGAAGAACTTTCGGACAGGATACTGAACAACCTGGATAAGTTCACAAGCTTCAGCGATTTCTGTAACCTGCTCAAGACCAGGAACATCACATATACTAGAGTAAGCCGTGCACTTTTCCATATTCTTCTGAACATGACCGAGGATACAAATGCATGTACCGAATACACAGGTGCATGTCCATATATCAGGGTTCTCGGATTCAGAAAGGAAGCAGAACCTCTTGTATCCGAAATGAAGACCAAGTCGGTCGTTCCGATAATAACCGGATATAACGATGCTGTTAAGAATCTTTACGATGAACCCATGAAGCAATTGATGAGGGAAAGTGAGATTGAAGATCTCTACTTCTCGGTGCAGACTCTGAAGTCAAAGGCAAAGTCCAAGCCTGATATGAGCCGCCCGCTGATAGTTCTGTAAACACATTTCAGTTCTAAATAGATAAAGCCTTGTCACTTGATTATTATGAAAATAATAATCAAGCGACAAGGCTAAATTTATTCGAAAAGAAAATATTAATTCTTGAAGGAATGAATCGGTGCGGGAATTCTTCCTTCCCTGTTGATGAAAGCTTCACAGGAGTACTTGTTGACAGGCATAACGGGAGCCCATCCGAGAAGTCCGCCGAATTCCACCTTATCTCCAACAGTCTTGCCTATAACGGGAATTAGACGTACAGCTGTGGTCTTGGCATTGACCATACCGATAGCCATCTCGTCCGCAATGATTCCTGAAATGGTTGCGGGAGTTGTGTCTCCGGGAACTGCGATCATATCAAGACCTACGGAACATACACAGGTCATTGCTTCAAGCTTTTCAAGAGTAAGAGCGCCGCAGGCAGCGGCATCGATCATACCCTGATCTTCGGATACAGGGATAAAAGCACCGCTTAATCCACCTACATATGAGGAAGCCATAACTCCACCCTTCTTTACCTGGTCGTTGAGAAGTGCAAGTGCCGCTGTGGTTCCGGGTGCACCGGCCTTTTCAAGTCCGATCTCACAGAGGATATCGGCAACGGAATCTCCGATGGCAGGTGTGGGTGCAAGTGAAAGATCGACAATTCCGAAAGGAACACCGAGTTTTTCACTTGCTTCCTTGGCAACAAGCTGTCCTACTCTGGTGACCTTGAATGCTGTCTTCTTGATGGTCTCACAGAGAACCTCAAAGGATTCTCCCCTTACCTTCTCAAGTGCATACTTTACAACTCCGGGGCCGCTGACCCCTACATTTATAATGCGGTCGGCCTCGGTAACTCCGTGAAACGCGCCTGCCATAAACGGATTGTCGTCGGGAGCGTTACAAAATACTACAAGTTTAGCACATCCGAGCGAATCCTTGTCGGCTGTAAGCTCAGCTGTCTTATGGATCATCTCACCCATGAGTCTTACAGCGTTCATATTGATTCCGGTCTTGGTCGAACCAAGGTTAACGGATGAGCATATGAATTCAGTTGATGCTAG
>JAGCUO010000067.1 GCA_017962825.1 Lachnospiraceae bacterium
GATCGGTGGAATACCACAGATCGTCCATCATGAACGGAACCGTCACATTGGAGAAAAACAAAAGTAACGCCGCAAGAACGGTCGCCGTCACACATATGACAGACAGCACCGCTGCATAAGGCGTTATTCCTGCGGATATTCGGTTTTCCTTTTCACCTTTATTCATAGCTCGGATATCTTTATAGATTATATATCATATCCGTCAAAAAGTCCTTATATGCGAAAGAACTCCGGCCGGGGCCGGAGTCTTTCATAAGATTTCAGGGGAAGAAAATCTATTGGGGCACGATGATCCGATTAACCGTAATAGTACAGATCATCCTGATCCATAAAGGAATCGATAGGCATTCCTGTCAGTCCTTCGATCATACGAACCGTTGCGGTATCCTTTTCACCGACAAGAATATAGAAATAATGTGATCCCGATGAATATTCATTGTAGATCATCTCATAACTGCACTGGATCTGAACCGCATAATATCTCTGGCCAATATAGTTTACTCCGTATGTATCGAAGTTCTTATTGAATTCATCGAAGTAAACGGACATGAACTTTTGTACTTCGTCATACGTGAGTGTGTAGATCGCATTTCCGTAATCATCCGTGATCTTCACAGACTCCGGATATCCCAGCAATCCGCAGTTGAGCCGGTAATTCTGCTCCTTGTACCCTTCAGTCTTGGAGATCTCTTCCAGAATATCCTTATCGGCAATGCGGTAACTCCTGAGGAAATCGAGTCCCGTATCTCTGTCGACATCCAAATATACCATGGCATAATCGTAGTACATTGACCATTCATCCAAAGGAAGGGCATTCTCGACTCCGGTCACCGGATCATAGGAATATGCCGCTGTTCCGTAATCGGGATTATATTCGCGGAAATATACCTTTTCGACTCTCATGATCTTCTCGGCAAGCTCAGCCGGTATCTCCACTTCGTCCGAATATTCATCGTTATACGAACCCTCATCCCAGGTTATGCATCCGGGTCTGCCTTCCACCGGCTTAAAACCATCCCCGTTATCACTCCAGTAATAATTGTTGATCCTCATTCGGGCCGTTGCGGAAGAGATATTATTTTCGGGAACGATGTGGTTGTCGAAATTGATCACATCAAAAATGAATACAGCCAGAATGATAAGTGTGGCCACGACGCTCAGGACCATCTGGCCTCGGTGCGCAAAGAAAGCCCTGAAGGATTTCTTCTGTATGATATCCATCACTCCGAAAGCAAGTGCCGAGAAGCATGCGGCTATAAATACGCACCATCCGTAACCTCCGTCATAACCAACGATCTGATTGACCATATAAGCTGTATAGAGGCCCGCAAGAATACTGCTCACAAAACGCAGTATGAATTTATATACCTTTCCGGATGTTCCGTTCTCCGCTTCCTCACTCTTTCTCGTAACATAGACCCTGTATCCGATGAGAATGTTTGCGATGCAGACGGCTGCGGTCAATATGAAACAGATAATTCTAAGAGGCGATGCGAATATTTCAGTCGCGGTTTCCGATCCCGCACCAATGAGAAATCCGAAAGCACAGCCGGAGATTGGAGCAGAGATACAGCTTATATCAAGATAATCTATAGCCGATCTCCAGAAATTCTGGAAATACGCCTCGCTCATATTGTAAAGGATCAGGTAAAACGCGGATGCCTCAAACCCAAGGCAGACAAAGTTTACTATGGCATTGAATATCGTTCCGGATATGGCCGCGCAGAGAACGACCAGGTTATATATACAAAAGAAGGCAAATGCTGCCCCGGCCAGTGCCATAAGGAAATGTCCGAAAACAACCGGCATGACACCGTATTTTCCGATCTTTACCGCGATCTCTATAAAGGATATTCCGCCAAAGAAGAGAAACGGAATAACCCACATAAGGAGACCGTTCAGGTAGATGACCGCAAACATCTTTCCTCTTTTTACGGGAACGGAATTCATCATATCCGTCATGCGTTTGTTGAAAAGATGCCTGAAGCCTCCGAAGCCGACGATGAGAGCTCCGACTACCGCCACGATGAGCGCAAGCACCGACAGATAACCGCACAGGGTTTCCGCCGCATCACGGATCTGCCTTACCAATTCCAGATAACTTAATTCGGGGTTGTATCTGGGCTCGTATCTTGACAGGACAAAAAGTGTGAAAAAGGGTCCGCAGAAGAACTGCGCGATCGCCGAAAGCACGAGCATCCATTTTCTGTGTCTGAAGTCTTCGAGCAAAAGACTTGCAAATGTAATACCGGTTTTTTTCGGAGTTTCGGGAGTTTTTACTGCTTCCGTCTTTTCCGTATTCTGTGTGTTTTTGATCTCGTTATCCATCTTTTCCGCCTCTGTTACGGCATTACTGTTTTGTGATTCCGGTGAAGTCATATCCGAGCACCTCCGTTTCACTTATGAATATTTCCTCAAGAGTAAGAGGCAGAACCTCGTAGAAAACGGGAACCTGCGATGAGATAACCGTCTCGACCTCCGTGCGTCCTCCGCGGATGGTAAGAGTTACCAGTGAACCGCGGTGCTCGTCGGAGATCACCTTGAGATTGTTACGTCCGCTATCAAGCGATGTGCTGTCCTTGAAGACGACCTGCACCTTATAGATGCCGAGCTTCATATCCTCAAGATCCTTGGAAAGGATAAC